>JAHEIK010000169.1 GCA_024639415.1 Planctomycetota bacterium | reverse complement strand
CGCGCCGACGCCGACGAACATCTCGACGAAGTCCGAGCCCGAGACGGAGAAGAACGGCACGCCCGCCTCGCCGGCGATCGCCTTGGCGAGCAGCGTCTTGCCGCAGCCGGGAGGGCCGACCAGCAGGGCGCCGCGCGGGATGCGCGCGCCGATGCGCTTGAACTTCTGGGGCGACTGCAGGAAGGCCACGATCTCCGTGACTTCTTCCTCGGCCTCTTCGATGCCCGCGACGTCGTCGAAGGTGACGTTGCTGCGCTCCTTCGTGTGCATCTTGGCCTTGGACTTGCCGAACTGCATCACGTTGCCGCCGCCGGCACGCCCCGCCATCTGCCGGATGACGAAGAACCAGAACAGCAGCAGCAGCCCGACCCACAGCAGGATCGTCGTGAACTGCGTGAGGAAGGTGCTGCTCTTCTTGTCGTAGAACTTCGCCTGGTAGGCGGCGAGGCCGTCCATCCACTGCTTGCGGCGCTCCTTGTTGAGGGCGCTGCTCCCCTCGCCGGGTACGCCGAGGGAGGGGATCTCGAACTTGTCGTAGTCCTTGTAGAGGTGATCGATGCCGCGGAACTTGCCGACGACGCGCTCGCTGTCGTAGATCGTCAGCTCGTCGACGATCTGCTCCTCGATGGCCTTGTCGAGCTGATGGACCGTGAGCTGCTTCGTCTTGCCGTCGCCGGTGCCCAGCACCAGCACGACGATCGCCACGAGGCCGAGCATGAGGAGGAGCAGCGGAGCGTTGCGGCGGGGGCGCGGGGGCCTGCCCGATCCGGGCTGTTGCGGAGGCTGCGGCCGCTGCTGGTTGTCGTCGGGTTCGGTCATGCTTCTTCTTCGCCGTATCGTCGTCGGAGGTCGGGCTTTGCGCGCTGCGCTCCAGAGCCTATTCGACGCCCGTGGCCCGCGGCCGGTTTCGTCCTACCTGGGGCTCTGCAAACACGCCTCCGGCTGCGATTGGCGGAATCCTCGGCCCGGGTGTGCCCTCAGAGCGGGCGCTCGAGGGCCTGGACCACGCGCTCGGCGAGCCGCCGGACCCACTCGTCGCTGCCGGAGCCGTCCACGCTCTCCCCGGCCACACCGGGGCGCACTTCCTCGAGGGCCTGCAGGCGGCCCTGGCGCACGATGCGGCCGCTGGCGCGCTCGATGATCTTCACGTCGAGCCAGCCGTCCAGGCGTCGCTGGACGACCGCGCCGTTCTCGTCGAGCACGATCGGCGTCTCGCCGGCCGCCATGCTGCCCGTGACGAGCAGGTCCGCGCTGGTGGCGGTGGCCGGCGCGAGCGAGGTTCGCGCTCGCAGCTCCGAGGCGACGGCCTGGGAGAGACGCAGCTCGAGGTCCCGGCGGAAGCCCGTGTTCTCGAAGGGCATGACGGCGACGGTGCGCGCGCTGGGGAAGTCCGTCAGGCGCTCCGTGCTGTAGCCGCTGCACGCGCCGGCAAGCACGTAGGTGGCAAACAGGGCGAGCGCTAGGAGCGTGCGCATCAGCGTGAGGCAGGCCAGGCCGGGGGAGGCGGCGGCGGGGGTACGCGCACGCCCGCCGGTGCGGTCGGCGCGCGCACGCTGGGCACACGCACGGTCGGCAGCGACGACGGAGGCGGTGGCTGCGGCGGGGCGACACGCACCGACGGCGTCGGGATGCTCGTGGGCGGCCGCGGGACGGTCGTCGGCTGCGGCGGGCGGGCGGGTAGCGGCGTGGGCATCGTCGGCGTGGGCATGGCCGGGGTAGGCATGGCCGGGGTAGGCACGGTCGGCGAGGCGACCGCCGGTGACGGGATCGCGGGCACCGGCACACGCGGCGCGGGCACGGCATCCGTCGCAGAGGGCAGCGCGACGACCGGCGGCTTCACGTTCGGCAGGACGCTCGTGTTCGTGGCGCCGCGCCAGCGAGCGGCCGAACGTCTGTACACCTCGGCTGCGCGGGCATCGCCCTGGCCCGCATACCACGCAGCGACCCGCTCGTCCTTGGCGGCGAGCTGTGCGCGTACGCGTGCCTTCTCGGCCTCGACCTCACGCACGCGCTGCGCGTACTCCTGGCGCCGGCCCGGATCGCGGGCGATGCGCTCCAGGTACTTGTCGTACTCGGTGAGCGCCATCTCCAGGCTGCTGCGCACGGGGCCCGCGTGGGCCGCGGCCTTGGGGTCCTCGCTGTTCACGGCTTCGCGCGGATCGCGATCCACGAAGCCGGCGTGGTAGACCTCGCCTACGTCGCGCTTGGCATACGTACCACCGAGCTCGCGCCGCGCTTCGAAGCTCCACTCGCTGTCCGGATAGCGCTGGAGTAGCTCCTTGTAGTACAGCGATGCCCGCTGCAGCTCGCCTTCGTCGCGGAAGTGGCGTGCGAGGTACAGGATCGAGTCGTCGGCGTACTTGCCGGCCGGGAACACGACCGGGACGAAGCGCAGCGCCTCCAGGCCGGTGCCGTCGTCACTGAAGATGTCGAGCACGCCGCGGTCCTGCTGCAGGTACTGCAGCCCGCTGCGGTAGATCATCTCCTCGACCTGGCCGAGGTGGGGGTTGACCGGTGAGTCGGTCATGTACTGCTTCAGCGCTTCGATGCAGGCGTCCCAGTCGCCGGCTTCGTAGTAGCTGCGGCCCTCGAGGTAGCGTGCTTCGGCGGCCCGCGGGTGGCCGGGATGGTCGTCGGCGATGTCGCCGTAGAGGTTGGCCCTCTCGGCCGGGTTCTCGAGTCCCTTCGCGCGTGCAAAGAGCCCGTCGGCGACCTGCTGCGCCGCGGCGGACTCGGCGGCCGGTTGGGCGCCGCCTGCCGCCGTGCCCGCGCTGTCACCGCGCAGGAAGCGCGGCAGCTCCGGCGCGTCCGTGGAACTGCATGCCGCGAGGAGCGCAGCGCAGGCGAGGAGAAGGGCGTACCGCATCCCGCCAGGGTAGCGCCGCGGGGGGCCGTGCAAGGCTTGCGCGGGGGTGGCGGGCGGGCCGGATCGGCCCTGGGCGGCCCTCGCCGTTCACCGTCGGGTCACGGCCCGGCCCGGCACGCTGCCGAGCGAGGCTGGGCGCCGCTCGAGGACGTAGGGCACGAACAGGTCGTGCACGGCTCGCCCCGCGCGGACGACCTTCCCGTTGGGCGGGCTGCGCTTGAGCTCGGGCAGGCGCGCCGTGTAGAGCCGGATGAGCCCCGCGATCTCCTCTGCATCCAGGCTGTGCGTGGGGCCGGTCGGTGCGCAGCGGCGGTGGACGAGGCCGCCCGCCGGGCCCGAGAAGCGGGCGCCACCCTCCAGTGCGCCGTCGCATACCGCACACGCCTCCAGCCGCGGGCGGTGTCCCGCGGCGGCGAGCGCGCGGGCCTCGAACCAGACGATCCAGGCCGGGACGACGCCGCGGGGCGCACGAGCGAGGGCTCGCAAGGCGGTGTGCGCCGCACCGAACAGCGCGGGTGCGGGCAGCATGGGCTGCATCCAGGCACGCAGGAGGGCGAGGACGTGGCAGGCTGCGTAGAAGCGCTCCAGGTCGCGGCTCAGGGCGCGCAGGTCTTCCCCGATGCGGAAGCGGCTGAGGAGTTCCATCTCGGCGCGCGGGCGGCGCACGAGCCGGGCTTCGCCAACGCTGCCCAGGGAGAGCCCGCCCTGCAACTCGGGACCCGGACGATGCGCACCCTTGGCCAGGGCCGAGACCATGCCGTGCTCCGGTGTCGCCAGGTGCACGACCTGGCTCGTCTCACCGAAGGGGCGCACGCGGATCACGAGCGCAGGTGTCGAGTAGCGGAAGGAGCGTGCCACCCTGAGAGTGTGGGCTACACCGCCGACGGCGGCGGAGCCGGCTCGTCCTCGGTCTCGCCGTCCCTAGCGAAGACCTGCACGCGCAGCTTGCGCGCCATCCGCTCGTCGGCCTCGACCACCGTGATGAGCACGCCATCGGCCTCGACGCGGTCGCCGGGGACCGGGACGCGTCCGAGACGGTGGAAGACGAGCCCCCCGAGCGTCTCGCAGTCCTCTTCGATCGGCAGTGCGACGTCGAGGTGCTCATTGAGGTCCTCGAGACCCATGCGTCCCTCGACCTCGAGCGTGCCTGCGGCGAGCGCCTCCTTCGAGGGCGTGGGCAGGTCGTCGTCTTCGTCGTACTCGTCCTCGATCTCGCCCACGATCTCCTCGAGCAGGTCCTCGATCGTGACCAGGCCCTCGGTGCCGTTGAACTCGTCCAGGACGACGGCCAGGTGCACCTTGCGTGCGCGCATCTCACGCAGCAGGTCGTTGAGCGGCTTGTTCTCGGGCACGAAGAAGGGCGTGCGCATGATGTCGCGCACCGCCACGTCTTCGGTGTCGTCGCGGTGCCAGTGCTCGAGCAGGTCGTGGGCGTACAGCACGCCCGTCACGTCGTCGCGGTCCTTCTCGAAGACCGGTACGCGGCTGTAGCCCTCGCCGCGCACGACCGTCACGGCGTCGTCCAGGCTCTCGCCGGCCTGCAGCATCACCATGTCGGCCCGCGGCGTCAGCACGTCCTTCACCAGCGAGGAGTCCATCTCGATGATGGACCCGATCATGTCGGCTTCTTCGGCTGTGAAGCTGCCTTCGCGCTCGCCCTCTTCCACGGTCTCGAGGATCTCTTCGCGCGCCGAGGGCGCGTCCGCATCGAGATTGACGCGGAACAGCAGGCGCACGAGGAAGACGAGCGGGACCCGCAGCGGCGCGAGGATCCAGCGCAAGGCATCGAGGTAGGGGAGTGAGGCGAGCAGCACGCGGTTGGGGCGGCGCGCCATGAACAGCCGCACGAGAACATCGTTGATGAGGAACGTCACGAGGAACAAGACGAGCAGCACCCACGCGAACGTGCCCCAGGGCGGACCGTCTTCGACCATGCCCCACTCGAGGTCCTCACGGAACGCGAGGAACGCGATGCCGACGACCAGCAGGGCCTGGCCCAGGAAGCGCACGAGGCGCGCGGTGAGTACGTAGGTCGGGACGTGGTTGAGCCGTAGCTCCGTGCGCTCTCCGACGCCGCGCTCGGCGGCCATGGCCAGAACGCGGCTGCGGCTGTGGCGCTCGAGGGCAACGTCCGCCGCACTGCCGAAGATGGCGAGCATCTCGGCGACGAGCAGGAAGACACCCGACACGAGATCGTCCGCGAGACTCGCCGTGGCGGCGACGCACATCAGGAGGAGGAAGGGCGGGGGAAAGGCGTACAAGCCGGCTGGTGGATGCCAGGGCATGGGCTCTGATGTGCTCCGAGGGAATGGGGCTGCCCGTCTGCGGGCAGCGGACACTCTACGGCCACCTGGGACGGGCGCCGCAGAATGTGGGGCCGGTCCTGCGTGTCAGCGCTTCGTTCGGCCCCGGCGGGCCTGCTTGACGGCCTCCGCGATGCGCGGGGGCAAGCCGCCTCCGCCGGGCAGCTCCGGGCGCTGATGGTGGCAGACGGCCAGGGCGAGGGCGTCGGCGGCGTCGAAGCTGCCCGGCGTCTCGTCCAGACCCAGGACGCGGCCCACCATGGCCTGGACCTGACTCTTGCTGGCCCGTCCCACGCCGGTCACGGCCTTCTTGACCACGTTGTTCGCGTAGCCGGTGACCGGCAATCCGGCCTCTGCCAGGACGAGGAGCAGGGCGCCGCGCCCTTCTCCGATCCGCTGGGCCGCGCGTGCGTCGCGCCCGTAGAAGGCCTCCTCGATGGCGGCTTCCGTGGGGGCATGCTCCGCCAAGACGCCGCGCAGGGCGGCGGCGATGGTGGCCAGCCGCTGCTGGATCGGCTCCTTGGGCTGCGCGCGGAAGGTGCCGTGCGCGAGGGCGGCCAGCTTGTTGCCGCGGCGCTCGACGATGCCCCAGCCGACGGCGAGCGTACCGGGGTCGATGCCGAGGACGCGCCGACGCTCCGGGGAGGCTTGGGCCATGGAGGCATGCTACGCGCGCGGGAGTACGTCGATGGCGTGCGGTGGGCAGGCTTCGGCGCACAGGCCGCAGCCGGTGCAGTGGGCGGCCGTGATCGAGGGCACAGGATCCTCGTCGGTCACGGCGTTGGGCTCTACGGGGCAGCGATCGATGCAGATCGTGCAGGCCTGCCCGTCCAGGCGGATGCAGTCCTTGAAGCGCACGACGGCGCGGCCGATGCGGATGTCCTCGAGCGGTGTGGGCTGCAGCGCGCCGGTGGGGCAGGCGTGCATGCACAGCCCACAGAGGACGCAGGCCTGGCGGTCCGGCATGAGGTAGGGCCGGCCGTCGCCTCCGCCTGGTTGGTCTGCATCGTAGGAAGGCACGATGGCGAAGACGGGGCAGGCGTCCACGCAGTGGCGGCAGCGCGGCGCGCAGGTGGCCAGGAACTCGTGCGCCTCCAGAGCCCCCGGCGGGCGCAGGACGGGCCCGGGCCTGCGCGGGCGCGGCTGGCCGATCGGAGGCGCCGGCAGCTCCACGCGCGAGGCGGCGGAACGCAGCAGGGCGCGCCAGAATCCCCGCCGGTCCATGCGTTCCTTCGCCATGGAGCAGATCCTACGGGCCTTCGCGTTCGCCGGCGCATGGCCGCTACACTCAGCGCCCATGCACGTAGGCCTCGGCCAGATCCAGTACGCCTTCGATCCCAAGCGCACCCTCGTGCTGGGGGGCGTCAAGATCCCCGGCGCCTGGGGGCTGCGCGGACCCGGCGATGCCGATGCGGTGCTGCAGGCCGTCCTCGAGGCCCTGCTGGGGGCGGCGGCGCTCGGCGACGCCGAGGATCACTTCCCCGTCGAAGATCCGCGCTGGGCAGGCGCTCCGTCGGCCGTCCTGCTGGTCGAGGCGCTGACCCTGCTGTCCGGTGCGGGCCTCGCCCCGGCCCACGTGGACGTGACCCTGCAGGCGGAGCGGCCTTCCCTGCGGGAGCACCGGGCAGCCATGCGCGAGCGCCTGACCTCGCTCTTGCGCTTGGACGCCGCTCGGGTGAGCGTGAAGGCTCCCCAGGCGGGGGGCCTCGGCGCTCCCGGCCGTGCCGAGGGCATCGCCGCGCTCGCCGTCGTCAGTCTCCGGGAGGTAGACGCATGATCCGCGCCCTGCTCGCGCTTCTGCTGGCGCTGCCTCTCGCAGGCTGCCTGAGCGACGACGTCACGGAGACGGCCGAGACCGTGCTGACCCTGCAGTCGGGGACGATCTCCGAGCTACGCGAGCGTCGCGGGACGGGTCCCTTCACGACCTATCCGTACGCGCCCGACATGATGCTGCGCATGGTCGAGCAGGCCGCCGGCATGGCCCGTAACGAGGATGGCGAGCCGGTGCGCGCCATCTTCGTCAGCGAGCTGCGCCACGAGGTGATCGCCAAGGAGCGTGAGGGCAAGGAGGCCGAGCACGATGGCTACGCCGCGCCGTTCCGGACAGCCATGCTCGCGGTCGTGCATCCCGTGCGCGGCCGGCCGGGCGCCTCGCGTGTAGAGATCCACATGCTGCAGCGCGGGCCCTTTCACCGCGGCGTCGTCAACTGGACGCGCGACATGCCCGGCTGGATCACGCTCGTGATCGAGGACTGGAAGGCGCAGGAAGCCGCGCCGCTCGCACCGCTTCCGTAGCCCGCCGCGAGGGTTCAGTCGGCGACCGTAGCCTTGGTCATGCGGTCGCCTTCGCGGATCTGCTCGACCACGTCGAGGCCGGCCGTCACCTTGCCGAAGACCGTGTGCACACCGTCGAGGTGCGGCGTGTCGCGCAGCGTGATGAAGAACTGGCTGCCGCCCGTGTTGGGGCCTGCGTGGGCCATCGAGAGCACGCCCGCCGCGTCGTGGATGCGCGGGTTGCCATCGACCTCGCACTTGATCTTGTAGCCGGGGCCGCCCGT
>JAHEIK010000168.1:2244-7798 GCA_024639415.1 Planctomycetota bacterium | reverse complement strand
CGTGTCTGGGACATCGATCTCCCAGCCGAGCGCTTCCGGGCCGTCTCCGGCGCGCTCGATTTCTCGCAGGCCGGCGGCACGCGCTTCGGCGTCTCGCTCGACGGCGACGCGCTGGCCGTGGACACCGATGGCGATGGGACGACCGACGTCAAGGTGACCGGCACGTCGGGTTTCGTCCGCCTGACCACGAAGGGGGAGAGGCCCTTCACCTACGCCGTGCGTCTCAGGAAGACGGCCCAGGGCTGGCGCCACGCGCCGGGCGGCATGCGCGTGGGGAAGATCGGCGACACCCGCGTCACGCTCATCGATCAGAACGGCGACGGCCGCTACGACGGCTTCGGCGAGGACGCCATGGTCGTCGGTCGCTCCAAGAGCGCCTGCTTCCTGTCGCGCGTCGTGAACGTGAACGGCAGCCTCCACCGCATCGAGATCGCGGCGGACGGCACCTCGCTCAGCCACCGGCCCCACAGCGGCCCGGCGGGCACGCTGGACCTGGCCTCGAAGTGGGACGCGCAGGCCAAGCTGCAGGCGGTCATCGTGCGCAGTCTCGACGGGGCGTACTCGTTCAATCTCGCGCGTGCGGCAGAAGGCCTGAAGGTGCCGGCCGGCCGCTACACGCTGCACTCCGGCAAGCTCGGCCTCGGCGAGAACGTCGTCCGCTTCAGCGGTGGCCGCGCGAAGGCCCTGGAGGTTGCGAAGGACGGCGCGACGGTCGTGGCGGCCGGCGGTCCGCTCTCCGCGGAGTTCGCCTACCAGCGCTCGGGCGCCGAGGTCGTCTTCTCGCCCGCAGGCCTGCGCTACTTCGGCCAAGCCGGCGAGGAGTACGTCTCCTGGAAGCCGTTCGGCAAGTCGCCGGTCTTCACCGTGATCGACGCCGGGACGCGCAAGGAGATCGCCAAGGCCATCTTCACGGGCTGCTGAGGCGAGGGCTTCGGTCCGGCCGCCGTGCGCGTGCCCACAGATGCCAAGATCGCCGTCTCGATGAAGGCGGACACCTGGGCCTTCGGTGAAGTGACGGGAACTCCGGCGAAGTAGGGGCCTTGGGAGGTCGGCGAGCGAGGTGTGCCGTAGGGGCCTTGGGAGGTCGGCGCAGAGCGCCGGCCGAGTCTTGGCCCGACCCGTCTCGTGAATCAGGCCCGATCGGTGGCGAGACCGGACCCGCTTCCGCGCGGCACGGCCGGCGGGTGACCTCACCCCGCCCTGCCGCTACCTTGGGCCCCCCGGAGGCCCCCGTGCGCACGCTTCTCGCCCTACCCCTGCTGCTCGCGCTGTGCCTGCCCGGGCTGGCGGCGGCCGACGAGGGCGCGGAAGCCGTCGTTCCGGTGAAGGTCGTGGCGGGCAAGCTGGTCGTCTCCTGCGATCTCTCCACGCGCTTCCGGCGCGTGCCCGTCACGCTCTTCGTCGAGCTGGACGCGCCCTGCGGCCTCCGCCTCCACAACCGCGCGGCCATGGGTATCCGCGCCGAGAACCGGGACGGCACACCCAACGCGATCACGATCCACCTGCCCGACCTCGACATCACGGTTCCCACCCGCGAGCACGGTCCGGAGAAGGTCTACGAGGACTTCACCAAGTTCCACGCGCCGGAGATCGGTGAGGTCGCCCTCGTCGGGACGATCGGGGCCGAGGTGCTCAAGAAGTACCACCTGACCCTGGACCTGCACGGCGGCATCCTGCGGCTCGCGCCCCCCAAGGCGCGCAGCGAGGACGCGGCGGAGGAGGTCGCAGGCAGCGTCACCACGCCCGTGACGCTGACGAACGACCTCGTCTGGTTCACGGTGCAGTTCGCCGACGGCAAGCCCGGCGCCATGGCCGTGGCGACCTCGACCTTCGACACGATCGTCGACACGGACGTCTGCGAGGCGCGGGGCAAGCCCGCCGGTGACATCGGCACGCTCACGGTCGGGGACCTGGATCTCTCGAAGTACGTCGCCTTCCGGCCCGAGGAGGTCGTCCGGATCCACAAGGACGGGGTGGCCGGCACGCTCGGTCTGAACGCCCTCCAGCACCTGCGCGTCGAGATCGATCGCGTGAACCGCTTCGTGCGGATCACGAAGACGCGCGACGCCGCCTTCCCCGTCGCCGACCTCGCCTTCTTCCGCGCCCGCGCCGAGGACGACGGCGACGCCATGCAGGCGTTCCTTGCCGAGCACCCCAAGGCGCGACTCAGCCGGGAGGCGTCGCATCTCCTCGTGAACCTGCGCCTCGACGAGGGCGCAGACAAGGAGACGGTCGGCCAGGCGCTCACGTGGGTGAACGACGCCGAGCTCGAGGATCTGCGGGCGACGACGATGCTCGAGCTGATGAAGAAGCTCGCCGAGGCCGGTCACGCGGAGCACGTCGTGACGGCCGGCGAGATCGGCATCGAGAGCGGCCGCAAGGACCGCTACCCCGACGCCGTCCACAAGATCCACGGCAAGCTCGGCGAGGTCCTGCTCGAGGCCCGCAAGAACCGGGAGGCGTGGCGCCACCTGCTCTCGGCCGCCTTCGGGCTGCCCGAGGACGGCATGATCAACCTCAACCTCGGGCGCTTCTACGAGCGCTCCGGGCGCCTGCGGCGGGCCTACAGCCGCTACGTGCAGGCCGTGATCCAGCCCGAGAGCGGCCCCCAGGCGCTCGCGGGCCTCGAGCGCCTGCAGTCGAAGATGCCGGGCGGCGAGCGCTACTCCGTCGATCTCGTCGAGCGCCTCATCGGGGGCAAGGTCCTGAGCTTCGGCACGGCGAACAAGTTCAAGCCGACCGAGAAGAACACTGCGAACCGCGTGGTGCTGCTCGAGTTCTTCACCAACGCGCACCTGGAGGCGGCCATCGGCGGAGCGCTGGGCAACGAGGGCATCCTCAGCCACTTCCCCCGCAAGCACGTCGCGGCACTCAGCTACCACCTGCCCGCGCCGCAGCTCGAGCCGCTGGTCAACGAGCTGGCCCTCCACACGGCGCAGCGCCGTGGTGTGGACCGCCCCGTCGTGCACGTCATCGACGGCATGGACAAGGGACCCGGTGCCGCGCGCTCCGACCAGAAGGAGCTCGTCTACAACCGCTTGCGCGGCCCGCTGCTCGAGGCGCTGAAGAAGCCCTCGCGCTGGTCGCTCGAACTGGACGCGAAGGTCACGGGCGATGTCGTCTCCGGCGTGCTGCGCATGAAGGGGCCGGCACGCGAGGGCCTCAAGCTGCAGGTCGTCTGCGCCGAGCGCGGTGTGCTCTTCCCGGGCAAGAGCAAGGTCGTGATCCACCGCATGGTCGCGCGCGGGGTGCTGACCGGCGGGCTGGACGGCGTCGCCTGGAAGCCGGTGGACGGCGTCATGGAGATCCCCTTCGAGCGCTCGCTCGCCGACATCACCAAGGCCAACCTGGCCTGGCTGGCCGACTTCGAGGCGCGCGGCGGCGGCACCGTGCAGAAGATGGCCGCGCGCATCGATCCGGAGCAGGTGACGCTCGTGGCGTTCGCGCGCGGAGCGACGGGGCAGATCGTGCAGGCCATCCAGCTCGACCCGCAGGTCGGGAAGTAGCCGGCGCATGGCGAAGCAGGTCACAGGCCCCGATCCCGCCACGCTGCGCAGCGCCCTGGATGAGTTCGCCGAGCGTGGCGCACGCATGTTGCGCAGCAAGGCGAGCACCGAGGGGCACCACCGTGGCCTGGCGCGTCACGCGGCGCTGCTGCTCGCGGGCCCGGGGCTGATCCTGCTCGTGCAGCTGCTGCAGAGCGCGGCCGGTGCACGCGTCTGGGATCCCTCGGCCGCGCAGCTCATCATCGCCGTGCTCGCACCGTGGATGCTCGGGTCCGTCGCGAGCGCGATGCGCGCAGGCCAGCGCGCCGTGTCGCGTGCGCAGGCCATCGCCCTCTTCGATTCCGCCGTAGGCGCCGATGAGCGTCTCGTGGCGGCCGACGAGCTGCTGCAGGCCGGCGCGGAGGGCCCGTTCGCCGCCGCCGCGCTCGAGGACGCGCGCTGGTTCGTGCGGCCCGCCCGCGCGATGGAGATGCCCACACCGGCGCCGGACCTGAGCCGCGCGCCGCGTGAGCGCAACTGGATCTTCGCCTGCGCCGCGGGTGGGCTCGCGCTGGCGCTGTTTGCCGCGCTGCTCGGAGGCGACCCGGCGCGCGTCGTCCCTGCCCCGAGGGACGCCGTCCCGGCGGTCGTCGTCGCGGATGGGGGACCGACGCCCGTGGAGGCGCCGCGCGGCGCGGACGATCCAGAGCCCCCGCAGCCTGCGGACGCGCCCGAAGGGGCCATGCCGTCGGACGCAGGCGAGGCCGAGGCGGCGGCGAAGCCGGCCGAGCTGCCCGACGAAGCCAAGCGCAAGGAAGGCGTCGGTGGCTCAGGCCGCTCCTCGCGTGCCGAGAACTCACGCGGCATGAGCGACGCGCGCGGTGCGCCGACCAACCAGGGGCAGGAGAGCAAGAAGCCGGCGACCAAGAAGCCGCTGAAGCCCGACGCCAAGAAGAAGTCGCGCAAGAAGAAGCCGTTCACCAAGCCGCCGGAGGCGAAGAAGTCCGTCGGCGAGGAGTCGGGCAGCACGACGGGCCGCGGCTCGTCCCGCGGCTCGAACAAGAACGCCGTCACCTCGGACTGGACCAGCAAGGACCAGGTCACGACCGAGGAAGACGAAGAGGTCGAGGACGACGAAGACGTCGAGGACGAGACGTCGGACTCGGAGGCGCGCGGCGGTGTGCAGCCCAACCTGCGCGACCGCAAGCCGCCCGTCAGCCGCGACCTCGGCATCGGCTTCGGCAACCAGCCCAACCCCAACGCCAACGGACGCGGCGGCCCCTCGCAGCCCAAGAAGTCGCGCGGCACCGCCTCCCTGGTGCTGGGCGTACCGATCCCCGACCGGGTCAAGGGCCAGCCCAATCCCGGCAAGACGAAGGTGACGCAGGAACGCGTCGAGCCGCGCCGTGAGCGCGCGGGCGGGGCCCAGGCCCAGCCGCGTACGCCGCGCAGCGGTCCGAGCACCGTGCTGGCCAGCCCCGAGATCACGGGCTGGCTACGCGACCTCGTGCGTACCTACTTCCTCGAGCTCCGCAACAAGGAGAGCAAGACACGATGAGCAACAACGGCGGCGCAGAGGCGCGCAAGGCGGCCGATCGCTTCAAGGCGACCCATCAGGCCATCAAGGAACAGATCGCGCGCGTGATGGTCGGTCAGGACGACGTCGTCGACGGCGTGCTCACCGCGCTTTTTGCCGGCGGCCACGTGCTGCTCGAGGGCGTGCCGGGCCTGGGCAAGACCCTGCTGATCTCCTCGCTGGGGCGCGCCGTGCACCTGCCGTTCACACGTATCCAGTTCACGCCCGACATGATGCCGGCCGACATCATCGGCACGCAGGTGCTGGTGGAGAAGGAGGGCGGCGGCCACGAGGTCGAGTTCGAGGAGGGGCCGCTGGTCAGCAACATCGTCCTCGCCGACGAGATCAACCGCGCGACGCCGAAGACCCAGTCCGCGCTGCTGGAGGCCATGCAGGAGCGGCAGATCTCGGTCGGCAAGCGCACGATCGATCTCGAAGAGCCCTACTGCGTCATGGCCACGCAGAACCCCGTCGAGCAAGAGGGCACGTACCC
>JAHEIK010000168.1:0-2234 GCA_024639415.1 Planctomycetota bacterium | reverse complement strand
CCTCCTCGAGGCGATGCAGGAAGGCTGCGTGACGGTGGCCGATACCACCTACCAGCTGCCGCGGCCCTTCGTCGTGGTCGCGACCCAGAACCCGATCGAGCTCGAGGGCACGTACCCGCTGCCCGAGGCGCAGCTCGACCGCTTCCTCTTCAAGCTCGTCGTGGGCTACCCGGAGGAGCACGAGTACCGCGCGATCCTCGACCGCACGGTGGGGGACGACGTCATCGAGGTCGAGGCGGTCTCGACGGGCGCCGAGATCCTCGCGATGCGGCACGTCGTACGCCAGGTGCCGGTGCCCGCGCACGTCCAGGACTACGCGATCCAGCTGATGATGGGCACGCAGCCCGGCAGCAAGCACGCGACGGCGACGACGAACGAGAACGTCGCACTCGGCTCCAGCCCGCGCGGCGCCCAGGCGCTGCTGCTCGCCGGCAAGGTGAGCGCGCTGCTCGCCGGCCGCTTCACGGTCAACACCGACGACATCAAGCAGGTCGCGCTGCCCGCGCTGCGCCACCGCATCATCGTGAACTTCCAGGGGCAGTCCGAAGGCGTCACGCCCGACGACATCATCAGCGACGTGCTGGCGCAGGTGCAGCCCCTCACCGAGGCCGCCACGGCCTGATGGCGAAGCGCCGCATCCCCGCAAGCGAGCTGTTCGATCCTGAGTTCCTCGCCTCACTGGCGAGCTTGAGGATCGTGGCACGCCGCGTTGCGCCCCGCGGGCGTCACGCGGACCAGCGCTCGAAGGACGTCGGCGGCGGCATGGAGTTCAAGGACTACCGCCCGTACGCCTCGGGCGACGACCTGCGCTCGGTGGACTGGAACATCTACCGTCGCTTGGGCCGCGTGTTCCTGCGCCTCTTCGAGGAGCAGGAGGACCTGCCCCTCTACCTGCTGCCCGACGTCAGCGAGAGCGCGTGGCTCGAGGAACCGCCCCGTGCGCGGGCGGGCCTCCGGGCCGCATTGGCGCTGGGTGCGATCAGCCTCAACCAGCACGACCGCGTCGGTATCTTCCCGTTCGCCGAGGACCTGCGTGTCGCCGTGCGCCCGCGCGCGGGCAAGCGGCGCGTGCTGCAGTTCGCCGGTGAGTTGGCACAGCTGGAGCCCGGCGGCCGTACGGACTTCCAGCGCTCGCTGCGCACGTTCAGCCACCTGCGTCTGCGCGAGGGTCTCGTCGCGATCGTGAGCGACTTCTTCGATCCGGCCGGCATCGAGGCGGTCCTCGACGCCCTCAGGCGCGTGCGCCACAAGCTCGTGCTGGTGCAGCTCGTGCGCAGCAGCGACGCGCGCCCCGATGTCCAAGGCGACGTGCGCCTGCTCGACTGCGAGACCGGTGAGGGCGAGGACGTCAGCGTGACGCCCGCCGTGCGCGCAGGCTACGAGCGCGCCTATGCCGCGTGGAGCGAGCAGCTCACGACGTTCGCCCAGGCGCGTCGCATCGGCCTGCTGCGTCTGGATGTCGAGCAGCCGGTCGTGCCGCAGCTCGCCACGCTCTTCGAGGGAGGACGACTTCCCGTATGAGCTTCGCGCTGTCTTCGCTCGGAATCCTGCTGGGCCTGGGTGCGCTCGCGGGCGCGCTCTACCTGCTGCAGCGGCTGCGCGTGCGCCACCGCGAGGTGCCGGTCGTCACGACGCTGTTCTGGAAGCAGGCCGTCGAGGAGACGCGTGCGCGCGTGCTGGTGCGGCGCTTCCGGCACCTGCCGGCGTACGTGCTGTTCGTCGTCATCGCGGGGCTGCTGTGGCTCGGCTTCGCGCAGCCGCGTACGGGCGGATCGAGCGAGGGACGCTACGTGCTCCTGCTCGACGGCTCCGCGGGCATGGCGTGGCAGGAGCGCTTCGCCGACGCGCAGCAGGCGCTGCTGGAGGACATCGAGTCGTTCCCGTCGGACCGCACCCAGGTGCTCTTCTGCGGCGGGTCGGTACGTACGCTGCTGGCGCCCGGCGAGAACCCGCTGGTGCTCGCGAAGCGCCTCGAGGGGTTGGAGCCCGAGGCCGCACCCGCTTCCGTGGAGCGCGTCGTGCTCTCGGTGCAGGCCGAGCATCACGATCCTCTGCACTTCGTCGTCTACGGGGACGCGCCGTTGCGCGCGGCGTGGTTGCTCTCGGATCTGGACGGGGCAGGCCGACGTCCGGGGCGCACGCCGGACGTGGAGCGCCGCGCTTTCGCGCCGCAGCGTCCCGGCGACCGCGGCATCGCCGCGCTCGGCATCTCCGAGGCCGCATCCGGTCGCTGG
>JAHEIK010000167.1 GCA_024639415.1 Planctomycetota bacterium | reverse complement strand
CTGGTGGCCGATGCCGAGCCCCGCCTGGGCGGCCGAGCCGCCCGCGGCGTGCGCCACGCGCAGCATCTCCAGCAGGATCAGGTTGAACAGCAGGCTGGCGCACATCGAGGGCGTGCCGACGCGTGCCATGCGCACGAAGATGCTGCCGTCGAGGCCGAGCAGGGCGGGGCGGCCCAGGCGCGTCGCCTCGTTCAGGCGCAGGTCCGCGTCGGCCGGCCGTGCCCGCTGCAGGTGTCCGGCGCGCAGCAGCGCCACGAAGAGCAGCCCTGCGCCGAAGACCGTGGCGATGATCGTCGCGAGCGCGGCGCCCGGCACGCCCAGGGCCGGGATCGGTCCCCAGCCCCAGATGAGGAGCGGGTCGATCGCCACGTTCAGCAGCAGGGAGGCCACCGCGATCTTGAAGGGCGTGCGCGTGTTGCCGTGGCCGCGGAAGATCGCGTCGCCCGCAAACTGCAGCAAGACGAACGCACCGCCGCCCCAGTACACCCGCGTGTAGGCCAGGCCTGCGCTCCGGACGCCTGCGTCGGCCTCGGACGCGTGGAAGAAGAGCGGCGCGACGAACCAGCCGAGGGCGGCGCAGAGCAGGCCCAGCGCCAGGGACCAGCGCAGCCCTTGCGCGGCGACGTAGCGGCTGCCCGCCGCCTGCAGGGCGCCGCTGTAGCGCGCGATCAGGGCCGTCAGGCCCATGGCCACGAACCAGCCGATGGCCGCGAAGGCCCAGACGGAGACGGTGGCGATCGTCAGGGAGGCGACGGCCTCCGTGCCCAGATCCCGTAGCCAGGCCATGTCCACCATCCGGTGGATCACCTGCACGAGGATGCTGCCGGCCGCGGGCAGGGCGAGCGCGAGGATGCGCCGATCCAGGGAGCGCCTCAGGATCAAGGGGTCTCGTGCTCGGCCTCGGGACGCATCAGGCCGTCGATCGCGGTGGTGACGAGGAACGCCGCCGTGATGCACCACAGGTAGACGGGCCACGTCAGCTGCGAGCCGATGGCGGGATTCCAGCCGACGACGTTCTTGTGGATCCACGGGGCCAGACCGGCGACCGAGGACGCGACGAGCAGGAAGGCCTCGAGCGAGCGGCGCCCGCTGCGGGCGGTCGTGAGCTTGAGGAACATCAGCGGTGCGATCGCCAGCCACAGGGCGATGGCGGCCGGGATCCACTGGCCGTCGATGGCGAGCGCCGCGCCCGCGAACAGCGCCGCGCCGGCCCGGATCACGGAGATCTCGTGGCTCGCGCGCTCACGCAGCGCCGTGACGATGGCGTCCAGCACCGCTAGGAGTGCGAGCGGACCGAAGACCGGTACCCAGGCCTCGCGCAGATCCCCGCCGGGGATCCACGGATGTTTGGCGACCAGCAGGCCTGTCGTGGCGAGGGCGATCAGGGCGTCGGTGAGCGCGCCGCCGATGCGCAGGCCGCGCAGCGTGCGTGCGGCGAGCGAGGTGGCGGCCAGGCCCCACAGGGCGATGAGCGCGAGGGCGGCCGCGATGCCGCTACGGATCGCCCCCTGCTCCTCGACGACCCCGTCGGCCACCTGGGCCGTCACCCACGTGGGGACCATCCACAGCACGAGGAGTCCGAGCAGGGCCAGCAGCCGCAGCCGGTCCCGCACCGCGTTGGGGGCAGACAGGTCGGCGGGGGGGAGGGGCTCGCTCATGGGGGTCCCATCCTCGCGTGCCCCGCTCTCGGACGGGACCGATTTCGTGCAGCCCTCAGGCAGCGGGTGCCGCGGGAGCGTCCGCCGGGGCCTGCTTGGGCTGCGGGTGGGAGCGGAAGTAGACGACCAGCTGCAGCGCCGCCACCCCGACGATGCCAAAGGCCAGCCCCATGGTCACGCGGCCGGCGGGGAAGACCTCGGCCAGCTCCGGGTGGGTCGCGAACATCGTGTAGCGCAGCGTGATGAAGATGTGCACTGCCAGCAGCAGCTGCACGAGCGCGCCCGTGCGGTGCAGCCCGCGCATGCCGCGCGCGAGGCGGGCTCCGGCCGCACCGACGGCCACGAAGAAGAAGGGCGCCAGCAGGCTGGCGCGCTCGACGTCGGCCTGATTCAGCACGTAGAGCGGCGCGACAAGCACGAGCAGGCAGATGGCGAGCCGTGCGCCGCTCAGCAGCGCGGGCGGCTCCCGGCGGTCCGGCGCGGCGCGCGTGGCCCGCCAGGTCTCGAGCAGGGACAGCCCGCCCACGACCACGAGGAGCAGCAGTGCGACGGCGCTCGGCAGATCGTCGATGCCGCCGACGGACCAGAGCCCGGCGGCCACGTAGAGCGCCACGAACGCGTCGGTCGTCGCCAGGACGGCGCGCATGCCGCGCTCGCGCCGCGCCAGCGTGAGGCCGACGGGCGTGGCGATGAGCAGCAGGAGGGCGGGCACGAGCAGCAGGGCCGCGCGGTGCAGCGGCACGGCATCGTCGCTCGTCACCGGCGTGCCCACCGTCGAGCCGGCCGGTAGGACGCAGGCGACCCACAGCAGCGTCGTCAGGGCCGACAGCGCGTAGGCCAGGAGGGCCTCGGTGCGCGTAGGGGCTTCTCGGGGACTCACGCCGCTATCCTAGAGGGATGCTCTACAAGGTCACCATCGGCGAAGACGTCTACCTCGGACGACCCGAGGAGGTCCTCGCCTTCATGATGCAGGCCGAGGGCGCTCCGCCCGGGGACATGGCCGCCTACATGGTCGCCATGGCCGCCCGGATCGGGGAGCGACTCGACGTCGGCGGCATCGACACGAGCGACGAGGTCGCCTTCCTCGACTCCCTGGGCGAGAAGGGCATCGTGCAGGTCGAGACGTTCGAAGAGCCCAGCCTCGAGCGGGTCGATCCCGAAGAAGCGGTCGGCGACGGCCCCCTCGCCTACGGCCCAGGGGTCGATCCCGACGACGTCGACCTGTAGGCGCTTCGTGGATGTGGGGCTCCCACACGGCCTGCGGCCGTGCGGGTCCCACCGTCGTGTCGCGTCTGAGCATGCACGCTCGCCGGCTCGCGTGCGTAGCCGTAGCGCCAATCGCAATCCGGCAGGTACGCTCACCTCTGATGCGTGAACGGGTCCATCCCCTCGTGTTCTGGCCGCTCGCGCTGGTCGTCATGATCGGCGGCGCCGTGCTGCTGGCCGCGCCCGTGCACGACGCCCTCCTGGACCTGGGCCTGCTGAGCCTGCCCGACGACCCTGTCGAGGCGAACGTCAAGCACAACAAGGACTTCCTGAAGGTCTTCCGGCGCCTGCTGCTGGGTGCGCTCGCCGTGCCGTTCTTCTACTGGTTCCGCCCCTGGCGCGGCGGGCTGTTGGGCTACGGCTTGCGGCCGGTACGGCCGCGCCTGCGCTGGATGGTGCGCCCGTTCCTCGTCATGACGGCGGCGCTGCTGGCCGTGCTCGCCTGGCAACTCGCCATGGGCTGGCTCACGTGGGAGGAGCCGCTGCGCGGAGGCAAGTTCGCCGGGCGCATCGTGCGCTACGCCGCGGCGGGCCTGCTGATCGGCTGCATCGAGGAGTGGTTCTTCCGTGGCTGGATGGGGGCGTTCGCTGCCAGGCTGCACGGACCGCGGCTGGCCGTGATCATGCCGGCGCTCGCCTACGCCGTGGTGCATGCCTTCCGGCCGACGACGCTCAACCGCGCGGTGGACCACAGCGCCTCGGGGGCCCTGGATGCGCTCGGCGGCTGGCTGGCCTTCCTCTTCGACGTCAAGGCCTTCGGGCCGGCCTGTGTCGGCCTGTTCCTCTTCGCTCTGCTGCTCACGGCGCTCTACCGCCGCAGCGGCTCGCTCTGGCCCGCGATCGGTGCCCACGCGGCCGCGATCATGATGCTCTTCAGCTACGGAGCCCTAACCGAGCGTGATCCGGCCCGCACGTGGGCCGGTACGCGCCTGCTCTACGACGGCCCGGTCGTCTGGGTCATGCTCGGGCTGGCGGCGTGGTGGCTCTGGCCGCGTGGCGCGGGACGCGCCGATCCGGATTCGGCGGCGCCGACCGCTGCTCCGGCGGGTTCAAGCGGCAAGTAGACTCGACCCCACCCGATGCGTCGCCGTGCGCCCCTCCTGCTGATCTGCCTGGCCGTGGGTGCCGTGTGCCTGCTGCTGTGGGAGACGGTGATCGGCCCCGCGCTCGACGACACCGCCCCGGACGAGGCGACGTCGATGATCGGCGCCGGCGACCTGCTCGCCGGCGGCGAGGAGGAGCGCAGCGCGCCCACCCTTCGCACGATCGGCCGCGCCACCGGGCCGGGCGGAGCGGACGGACGGGGCGGCGCACTGGTCACGGGCACGGAGGCCGAGCGAGCAGCGCTGCGTGCGGGCGCGGCCTCGGTTCCGTTCGAAGGGCGAGTCGTCGGTCCGCGAGGCGCCCCCGCCGAGGGGGTGAAGATCGTCGTCAAGGGTGCCCACGGCGTCGACACGATCGAGACGGGAGCCAACGGACGCTTCAAGCACGGGCTGCGGCCCGGCCGCTACGCGCTGATGTTCCAGGGTGAGGACGGTGGGTTGATCGTCCGCTCCTGGATGCTCGACGGCTCGCCGAAGGACGACCTCGAGTTCGCGCTCAAGGAGCCGAGTGCGATCCAGGTGAGGGTCATGCGCGGCGACGAGGGCGTCGCGGGCACCGAGGTCACAGTGACCTCGCGGGAGATGGGCGACCTTGCCACGTTCCAGGCGCCCACGGGTGTCGGCGGTGAAGCGCTCTTCGAGGGCCTCGTGCCGGGGCGCTACGAAGTGACAGCGCAGGTGCCGGAAGGACCCCTCGGGCGGCACAACACCTACGCCTCTCCGGGCGCCACGCGCCCTGTGGAGATGCGCGTGCCCGCGGGCATCGTTCTCAAGGGCACGGTGCGCGCCGGCGCGGACGGTCCCGGCGTCGCGGCAACCATCACGCTGGAGACCTCCGCCAGTCGCTCGCACGGACTCTTCGTGACGACGTTCGAGACCGAGGCCGACGGAACCTACGAGGTCTCCGTGCCGAAGGGCGGGGCGCGCAGCTTCACGGTGGAAGCCGACGGCTACGCGGCGTGGCCCCATCTGAAGCAGAAGCGCAGCGTGCTGCGTTCGCTGCGCAACCTGGCGCGCAAGGGACCGGTCACGCGCAACGTCACGCTCACCGGCGGGGCTGCCCTCCAAGGCGTCGTGCAGACGGAGGACAAGACGCCGCTCCCCGGCGTCGCCCTGCGCTTCCGCATGCGGAGCGGTCCGACCGTGTCGGTGACGTCGAAGGAGGGGGGACGCTTCGAGGTCGCCAACCTGAACCCCGGCACGTACGACCTCCAGGTGGAGAGTCCGGCGTACTTCCCGATCCAGGGGCAGGCCCTGCGGGTCGGCATCCCTGGCGGTGCGAATCCCAAGCCGGTGACGTTCGACATCACGCTCGCCGGCGCGCGGCGACTCGAGGGCCTCGTCGTGGACGGCGCCGGCCAAGGCGTCGGCGGCGCCCGCGTGTGGATCATGGGCGGCGGTCGTGTCGTGCGCAGCGCCCGGGACGCCGGGCGCGAGCTCGAGGTGTTCACCAACGAGGCAGGCGGCTGGACCGTAGCCGACATCCCGCCGGACAAGAATGTCACCGTGCGCGCCGCGATGGGCGATCTCGAAGCCGACCCCGTCTACGCCCCGTGGCAGAAGCCGCCGACCCAGCCCATCCGCATGACGCTCCAGGGCACGGCGAGCTTGCGCGGCACGGTCGAGGACCTCCGCTCGCGGGCGCCGATCGCCCGCGTACAGATCCGCATCACGCCCGAGCCGTACGACGGACGCAGCTCACGCGTCGTCTACACCAACAAGGCCGGTGAGTTCAGCGTCCAGCGCATGCTGCCGGGGCGTTGGAAGCTCGCCCCCCGGCTCAAGGGCTATCTCCCGGCGGAGCCCGAGTTCGTCGACCTCGTGCGTGAGGGCGAGGGCCGCGCGACGCTGCAGCTCGATCCAGGGGAGGTCTTCGCCGGCGTGGTGCAAGACGAGTCGGGCAGGCCGCTGCGCTACGCGCGCGTGCGGATCACCGGGCGTCCGCTCGATGCCGAGAAGAACATCTCGCGCGGGGCGAACACCGACGCGCAGGGCCTCTTCCGGATGACGGGCTTCCGTCAGGGCACATACGAGGTGCGGGTCTACCGCCAGGGCTTCCGCAACGAGGTCGTGCGCGACATGCGCCGCGGCGACGACAGCATGCGCTTCACCCTCCGCAAACGCTGACGCGGCCGCGTGGCTGTGGGCCCGCGCGGCCTTACCGCGAGGCTCGCGCGGCAGACCACGCCACGCCTCGCGTCTCGTTGCGCGGCCGCCACCCCACGCACCCGCCCTGACTCCACACGGAACCCTCCGGTCCGGCACGCTCTACCCCCGACCCAGGCGTACCCTCAGGTCCCTCGGGAGGGTTCCGCATGGGCAACAAGGCCTTTCTCGCCGTCGTGGTGTTCGTGGCGCTGGCCGCCGTCTTCTTCCTCTTCGGCGGCATGGAGTTGTTCAGCGGCTCCGGCGCGGATGGCGAGGACCCCGGTGGCACCGCCGGCGGTGGGCTGCTGACGACGGACGAGGACGGCGCGGACGACGCCGACACGCCGGAGGCCGCTTCACGCGGCCCCGTGCTGTTCGGTCGCTCCCGCGCCGAGCGTGTCGGCGTCGGCAGCCTGTCGGGGCGCGTCATGGACTTCGACACGAACAAGGCGATCGGCCAGGCCGTCGTCGTGGTCACCGGCAAGGGCTACGCCGACGAGACCATGGCGCAGCAGGTCGCGTCGGACGCGAGCGGCTACTTCCGCTTCGAGAAGGTCGCCGCCGGTGATGCGTACAGCGTCCACGTCACCGATCCGCGCCGGCGCGAGCGCACCGTCTCGTCGGTCGCCGTCGATGCGGACCGCGAGAAGGACCTCGGCGTGGTCTGGATGGGCAAGCTGAGCGCGCTCGAAGGCGTCGTGCTCGATGCCGCCGGCTTGCCGGTGGCCGCGGCGTCGGTGCAGGTGCACGAAGGTGGCGGCTCGATGATGGACCTGCTCCGCAACCTCCCCAAGATGCTGGAGGTCATGGACCAGGACGCGAAGCCCGTGGCGGAGGCGACGTCCGAGCGCACCGGGCGCTTCGTCGTCGAGACGCTCGCGCCGGGTCCGTACACGTTGGTCGTGCGCGCTGCCGGCTTCCAGCTGATGACGCGCAGGATCGTCATGGCAAGCGCGGGTGCCGCGGGCGGCAAGGTGACGGTGCGCCTTGCACTGGCGGCTCCGATCGTCGGCGTCGTCGTCGATGACGACGACCGTCCCGTCGAGGGCGCGCGCGTCGCGTGCATGAAGAAGAACGACATGGAGTCGGTGCTCTTCGGGCGTCAGTTCTCCGTGACGGACTCCGACGGGCGCTTCCGGATCGACTCGCCGCAGACGCAGGGTGCGCTGGGTGTGATCGTGGCCGCGGACGGCTACCCGACGCTCTTCACCGAGACGAAGCCCGGCACGGGCGAGTTGCGCTTCGTGCTCGTCGGAGGCACGGAAGTGCTCTTGCGTGTGCTCGAGAAGGGCACGGAGCGTCCCATCGAGAGAGCCAAGCTCATGGCCATGTTCGCCAAGACCCTGCAGGCGGCGGGCAACAGCATGGGCTTCGCTCACGGCGTCACCGACCAGCGTGGCGAGGCGGTCGTCATTGCGCGGCCGGGCAAGCTGCAGATGCTCTTCCTCAATCACGCCGAGCGCGGCAGCTGCATGTTCAATCCGATGATGGGCATGATGGGGCAGGCCATGACGCTCGAAGGCCCCAAGGACACGACCGTGGAGGGCTCCCGCACGGTGCTGGAGTTCCACCTTGGCGTCGGCGTCACGGTGGCCGGCACCGTCAAGGATCAGGACGGCAAGCTCCTGGCCGGCGTCCGCGTGAGCACGATGGGCCTGATGGGC
>JAHEIK010000166.1 GCA_024639415.1 Planctomycetota bacterium | reverse complement strand
AGGATCCGCGCATGTTCTACGTCGGCGTGCGGCCGCACGAGGGCGAGGCCGGCTATCAGGAAGTCCTGGAGAAGCTCACGCTCGAGGGCTTCGGGGACGACTGGAAGCTCGTGCTCTACGTGCTGCACATGGCGCGCACGCAAGACGAGGTCGCCCGCCGCGTCATGGCCTGGCCGCACATCGAGGTCGCGAAGTGACGAAGAAGAGCGCGCGCAAGAAGGCGCTGCACATCCCGGACGTTCCCGCGGGACAGAAGCGCATTCTCGTGCGCCTGCCCAACTGGCTGGGGGACGTCGTCATGGCCGCGCCGTCCGTGGCAGCCATCGCCGCGGCGCGTCCCGACGCCGAGATCGTGGCGCAGGTCATCGCGCCCTTCCTGCCGCTGGCCGGGATGCTGCCGGGCGTCTCGCGCGCCATCCCCACCAGCCGTGACAAGAGCGCGGCCCAGCGCCGCGCGAGCGTGGCGGCCCTGCACGCGGTCGCGCCGGATGCAGCCGTCGTGTTCCCGCGCTCGCTGCGCGCTTCGCTCGCTCCCAAGCGCGCCGGCATCGCCGTCCGCGTCGGCTACGGCGGGGCCGGTCGCAAGCGCGCGTTCACGCACGCCGTGACCGGCTGGAAGCCGTACCGCCGCGGGCATCGCAGTGCGTGGTTCGGGCTGCTCGCCAGGGCTTTCGGCACCCAGCCGGCCGCCCCGCAGACGATCGACGTCGCGCCCGCGCTGCGCGAGGCGGCCGCCGAGCTCCTCGCGGGTCTCGGCCGCGCTGCCGAGCGGCCGCTGGTCGTGTTGGAGCCCGGAGCCAGCTACGGCCCGGCCAAGTGCTGGCCCGCCGAGCGCTTCGGGGAACTCGCGAAGCGCCTGATGGCTGCGGGCTGCGACGTCGCCACGGTCGGCACCGACGCGACCAGACCGGTCGAGCAAGTCGTGGCGCGTGCTGCGGGCGGCGGGCTGCTCCGCACCGCCGGACGCACGCCGGACCTGGGCGTCCTGATGGGCTTGCTGGCCGGCGCGCGGCTCGTGATCAGCAACGACACCGGTCCGATGCACCTGGCGGCGGCGGTGGGGGCACCCGTCCTCGCGCTCTTCGGTGCGACGGATCCCGTGGTGAGCAGTCCCATCGGCGCCGGGCCGCGGACGCTGCTCTACGACCCGGAGCCGTGCAGTCCGTGCTTCCTGCGCGAGTGCGCGCTGCCGGGCCATCCGTGCTTGCAGAAGATCGGCGTGGCGTGGGTGGAGCGCAGCGCGCGGGGTCTGCTGTGATCGTGAGGGCGGGTATGTAACCCGCCCCTACAAGGGGGCGGGTATGTAACCCGCCCCTACAAGGGCGGGTATGTAACCCGCCCCTACAAGGCGGGTACGTAACCCGCTCCTACAAGGGCGGGTACGTAACCCGCTCCTACAAGGGCGGGTATGTAACCCGCCCCTACAAGGCGGGTATCCAAGCCGCCCTTCACGCCGTGGCGCTGATCTCCTGCTCCTCGCTCGGGAGGCCCAGGTCGTCGTCCCCGCGCTCGGCGCGGCGGATGACCTTGCGGCGCACCTTCAGCGGGAGATCCATCCACTGCTTGCGCTCTTCATCCGGCAGCACGAGGAAACGGGCCAGCCGGCCGTACTCCTGCGAGGAGCGTGAAGACGGGAACGCGCGCGTCACCGGCTCGCACAGCAGCGGTGCACGGACGAGGTTGCTGTCGATGTGGATGGGGTCCAGGATCTGGCCGCGGAAGCCCTCGTCCAGCGCGTCGAGGATGTCGCCGGCCAGCTTCATGCGCCGGTCCACCTTCGTCGGCAGGATCCAGACCAGCAGGTCGTGGGCCATCTTCTGCTTCAGCAGCGCGAAGGTGTTGGTCAGGTCCGAGATGGCCTTGATCGAGTAGGACTGCGTCTCGACCGGGACGACGACCTCGTTGCTCGCCACCAGCGCGTTCAGCGTGATGCGGCTCAGGTTGGGCGGGCAGTCGAACAGGATCGCGTGGTAGCGATCGAACAGGGGCTCGAGCTTGCCGTGCAGGATGCGCTCGCGCATGAGCGTGTCCTGGATGCGCGTCTCGACGCCGGCCAGCTTGATGTCGCCGGGGATCGCGTGGACGCCGTCCAGCGCCGTCTCGAGGATCACGTCTTCGGGCTGCACGCTCTCGTCAGCCAGAAGATCCGCGCTCGTGAGGTCCATCTCGTCCGGGTCGAAGCCGAAGGATGTCGTGAGGTTGGCCTGGGCGTCGAGATCCACGGCCAGGACGCGGCGGCCGAGATCCGCCAGCGCCGCGGCCAGCGTGAAGGTCGTCGTCGTCTTGCCGACGCCGCCCTTCTGGTTGACCACGCAGATGCGGCGCGGGATGCCCCGACCGCCGAGTTCCACGCAGCGCTCGGCCTGCTCGAAGCCGTAGACGGCCCTGCGCGCCTCGCTGTCGCCGCCCTCGTCGCTGCGTACGTAGCGGATGTCGCCGAGGAAGCCGTCCTCTTCCCACTCGAGGACCCGGTCGGGCTCCACGCCCGCGAGCGCAGAGAGTTCGGCAAGGGTGAAGGTCTTGGACATGGCGGTCGTCGAGGATCTCCGGTTGGGTCGGGCGGGACTGTACCGGCTGGGGGCCCCATTCCTCGGCCGGAGCCCCGACACTACCCTCACCTGCGGATCCTGCCGGGGGCCCGCGGCGGCGATGTGGGGGAGCCCCTGCGGAGGAGGCGCCCGGCGGGTGGGGCCTGCCGTACGATACGCCGCGCCCCCGGATTGGGCCGATGGGGCGGATCAGGCGGACGCGCGTGCCGAGATACATCCTCGACGAGAAGGACACGCGGACGGTCTTCGACCTGGAGAAGCCCGCCGTGGCCGTGGGGCGTGACGCCACGAGCGACATCGCGGTGCTCGATCTGCGGGCCTCCCGCGAGCACTGCCGTATCGAGCGCCACGGGGAGCGCTTCCTGCTCGTCGATCTGGGCAGTCAGAACGGCACGCGCCTGAACGGTCTCCTCGTGGAGCGGGCCGCGCTCAAGCCGGGCGACCAGATCGGCGTCGGCGGAGCCCAGATCTGGTTCGAGGAGGCGCCGCCTCCCGACGACATGGAACTCTCCGACACGATGGTCACGTCCGCCGAGGCCCTGGGCCTCGAAGCCGGAGCCGACAGCCTGCGCAGGCTGCAGCGCGTGACCATGGCGCTCAACTCGGAGCTCCATCTCGATCCGCTGCTGCGGATCATCATCGACCACCTCGTCGAGATCTCGGGTGCCGAGCGCGGCTTCCTCGTGCTCTCGGCGGGCGAGCGCAGGCCGCTGGTGCGCGTTGCGCGCAACTTCGAGCAGGAGGACGTGCGCGAACCCGACGCCGGCTTCTCCGCGTCGATCGTCGAGCGCGTCCGCAAGACGGGCGAGCCGCTCGTGACCGCGAACGCCGTCGAAGACGACCGCTTCCAGGACACGCTGTCCATCAACGCCATCCGCGCGCGCAGTGTCATGTGCCTGCCGTTCCGCCAGCGCGGCCAGGTGATGGGCGCGGCCTACCTGGACAACCGGCTGCAGATGGGCGCGTTCGGCGAGATCGAGCGCGACACCCTCATGTCGCTGGTCGACCTCGCCGCCGCCGCCATCGAGCGCGCGCGCCTCTACGAGGAGAACGAGCGCCGCGCCGAGGAACTCGAGGAGCTCAACAAGCGCCTCGAGTTGCGCGTCGACACGCAGGGGCGCGAGCTTTCCGAGGTCAAGGACCGCCTCCGCAGTGTGGGGCAGCCCGAGGGCGTCTACCCCCAGATCATCGGCGGCTCGCAGACGATGCGGGACGTGCTGCGCCTGCTCGACAAGGTCGTCAAGACCGAGGAGCCCGTCCTCATCAGCGGCGAATCCGGCACGGGCAAGGAACTGATCGCCCGCGCGATCCACGCCCATGGTCCCCGTGCGCGCATGGCGTTCCTGTCCGAGAACTGCGCGGCCCTCACCGACACGCTGCTCGAGAGCGAGCTCTTCGGTCACGTGAAGGGCTCGTTCACCGGGGCCGATCGCGACAAGAAGGGTCTCTTCGAGCTCGCCGACAACGGCACGCTGTTCCTCGACGAAGTCGGCGACATGAGTCCCGACATGCAGAAGAAACTCCTGCGTGCGCTGCAAGAGGGCGAGATTCGCCCCGTCGGCGGCAAGGCGGTCAAGCGCGTGGACGTCCGGATCGTATCCGCGAGCAACAAGAACCTCGCGCGCCTCGTCCGGGCCGGTGAGTTCCGCGAGGACCTCTTCTACCGGCTCCGCGTGCTTACGGTGGACCTGCCGCCGCTGCGCGATCGCAAGGAGGACGTGCCGGAGCTCACGCACCACTTCCTCCAGAAGCACACGAAGCCGGGGCGCTCCGTGAAGGAACTCGACGAAGGGGTGCTCGAACTGCTGCAGGGCTACGACTGGCCCGGCAACGTCCGCGAGCTCGAGAACGAGGTCAAGCGCATGGTCGCGCTCTCGGAAGAGACGATCGCGGTGGAGATCCTCTCGCCGCACGTGCGCCTGGGTGCGCGCGGCGTCGGCGACCTCGAGGACGACGGCAAGGTCCGCAACCTCATCGAGCTCGTCGAGCAGGTGGAGCGTCGTGAGATCGAGAAGGCGCTGCGGGTGGCCCAGGGCAACAAGACCCGCGCAGCCGATCTGCTCGGGATCTCGCGCTTCACCCTGCAACGCAAACTCGACAAGTACGACATGACGTCTTGAAGCCGGGATGCTCGGCGGCGCGGCGTCGGCAGCGGCCTCGCGTGGCAGACCACGCCACGGCCTCGCCTCCTTGCGGCGCCGTCGCCCCCGACTCCAAGACGCAGAACCACCAGCGAAACCGGTTCGGAGGACACCTCCTGTGGGCGTAGTGCGCAAGGTCGTGACGTTTGGCGTCGTGTTGTTGCTGGCCGTGGGGGCTTGGGCGGAGGACGACCCCAAGACCGATGCGGGCAAGCAGGCCGTCGGCCTGTTGGCCAAGCACGAGAAGGCGCTTGCAGACGGGGATGGCGCGGCGGCGCCCAAGGCGGCACTCGAACTGCAGGCCCTGCTGCTGAAGAAGGGGTGGGACGACGAGACGCGTCGTGAGCTGCTCGATGTGCTCATCGACGCCTACGAGCACGCCCGCGTCGCCGGTCGGGACACCGACGCCGACGCCTGGCTCGCCGCCATGCGCGCGCAGGTCGCCGCAGCGCAGGACGGGCCCGCACTCCGCTACAAGATCGCCGTCGCCTACGAGTACGCGCACTACGAGCTCGGCGAGGCAGGCGAGCGGGAGCGCGCGCGTCAGGACTTCGCCGCCATCCGCGCCATCGGCACCGCAGCGCAGGCCACGCAGAACGAGCTCGAGCGCTGGGCGACGGCGCTCTACAACGAGGCGCGCTTCCTGCGCGCGGCCGACGAGGTCGGCGGGAGCGAACTGCTCCAGGACCAGCTCCGCGCCTTGAGCGACGGCGCCCGCGGGACGGAGGACATCCTCGACAGCCTGCTCTGGGCGCTGGCCGACGAGCACCGCGCACTCCGCAAGGACGGCCGGAAGGCCGCCGCCGACCTGATCCTGGCCGAGATCCGGCGCCGGGCTCGGAGCAAGCCCGATGCGCTCGCGCATCGCAGCCTGCCCTCCGCGCTCGTGACGGCCATGTTCAACGACGGCGAGCGCGTCTCGGCCAAGCAGGCCGCAGACTGGCTGGCCGAGATCCGGGCGGTCGCGAGTCACGCGGACGCGACCGCGCGCTACGTGGACGAACTCATCATCGCCCTCGCCAACGCCATCTGGGACTCGCACAAGGTGCGCCGTGGCGCGGGCATCGCGGACCTGCTTGCCGAGAGCCGGACCCTCGCCGGCCGCAAGAGCGCCACGCCCAAGCACCTCGCGGAGTTCGTGCGTGCATTGCGCAACGCCTGCTTGCATGAGGCCGCCGAAGGGCGCTACGAGGAGGCGCTCGCGCTGCGCAAGGAGGCCCTGGCGATCGTCGAACGGGCAGACGCAACCAGCGATCAGAAGGAGCAGTACGCGCTGCTCCTCAAAGACGCCGCCCGGCGCATGATGGACCGCGAGAAGCCCGCACCGATCTACCCCTGGGTGGACGAGTCCCGCCGCTTCGCCGCCCTCGAGGGCGCCGGCAAGACGCAGCGCGAGTCCGTGCTCTCCGTGCTGCTCGACGGCCACATCTACGCCGAGCGCACGCAGGACTACGATCAGGCTGCGAAGTACCTCCTCGAGTTGCGCGCCTTCGCAGCGGTCGAGGAGCCGTTCGAGCAGGCCACGTGGGACGTGGCGCGCGCTCTCTACAATCAGCGCTTCTACGCACGCCAGAACGAGAACGCCGAGCGCGCGCTGGCGGCCATCGCTGCGCTGCGTGTCTACGCCGACGACCGGCCCGCCGATCACGGCCCGCGCATCGAGCTCGTGCAGATGCTCGAGCGCGAGCACCGCTACAACGCGAAGGAGGACCCGCAGCGGAGCCGCGCCCTCGTCGACGAGTTGCGTAGGCGCGTCGCGTCGCAGCACGCGACTGCCGCGGAGCGCGACGAATTTGCCGCCGCCGCAGCACTCGAGCACGCGCGCTGCGGCGACCGCTCCGAGTTCGAGGCGTGCACGAGGCTCCTGCAGGACCTGCGCGCCATGGCGCTGGGCGAGGGGGGCAGCCCCAAGCAGAAGACGCGCTTTGCCGCGGCCCTCGTCGACAGCCTGTGGGACATCTTCAACAAGCAGCGTCCGATGGATCCGCGCCTCGCCCTGGGGGAGCTTCGTCTGCTCGCCGACCGCGACCCGCCCAACGAGGACGTCCGCCGGCGGCTGGCGACCGGACTGCGCATGGCCCACGAGCAAGGGCTGCAGGAGGGCGACGAGCGGCTGCCGCCGCGCCCCCTCCTGGAGGAGTTGCGCCTGCTCTGCGGGCGTGCCGCGGCGACCGAGGCCCAGCGCGACGAGCTGGCGCGGGCACTGGAGAAGGAGCAGTCCGACGCCGGGGACGAGAAGCAGTATGCGCGCGCCGAGCGGCTGCTCGGAGAGTTGCGAGCGATGGCGCAGCGCGAGAGTGCCACGCCTGTCCAGCGGCATCAGTTCGCCGAAGCGCTGGCGAACGCGGTCTGGGACGCGGGCGTGCGGAAGGCCTGGAGCCGCACGGACGCGCTGCTCGAGGAACTCGCCTTGGAACGCGGACGCAGTGGGACCCCCGACGGGGTGCGTGATGCCTCAGCGCGCGCGCTGCGCATCGCCTACGTCGATCGCCTGGAGGCCGGCCGGGCGAAGCACGCCCTGGCCGCCTTCCTCCCGCTGAAGGAACTCGTCGAAGACGCGGGCACGACGGAGCGCCAGCGCAACTCCTACGCGCGCGCTCTCACAGCCGGCGTCCAGCACGAGCTGGAGAACGACAAGCCCGGCCCGGCGGGCGCCCTGCACCTGACGCTGGAGGCCCTCGCTTCGCGTGAGGCGGCCACGAGCGTGCAGAAGGACCAGCTGGCTCGTTCGCTGGACTACATGCACGAGTACGCCGTGGGGCGCCACGAGGCCAAGCGTGCTCGCAACAGGTTGCGCGCCCTCCAGGACCTCGTGGACTCGGGTCCGACGCGCCGCATGCGCCTGGACGCCTTGGCACGTGCCCTGCGTCGAACCTACTGGGCGCTGGGCTCCTCGGCGCTGGGAGGCGACGAGAGCAAGGCGCTGCTCGAGCGCCTGCGCGTCGTCGCCGCGTCGGAGTCGGCCAGCGCGGAGCAGCGCGACCAGTACGCGTTGGCGCTCCAGCAGGCCGTGCACGAACTGAGCGGCGGCGAGAACCACCCGTGGGCCGCGACCTGCCTCCAGGCGCTCCGCGATCTCGCAGCGCGTCGGGACGCCAGCGACGAGCAGCGTCGCGCGCTCGCGTCCTGCCTCCACGCCACCTACCGCGCGACG
>JAHEIK010000005.1:8920-24661 GCA_024639415.1 Planctomycetota bacterium | reverse complement strand
GTTCGCCCGCCCGCCGCCGGGCAGTTGGGGCCCGCTCTCGGGGTTCTGGATCACCACGACCTTGCCGCTGCTGAAGAGCGAGCGGGTGTGGAGTTCGTCCAGGGCCCCTCCGACGGCCTCTTTCTGGTCCGGGATGCGTGCGTCCAGATGCAGCACGCCGCCCCCCGGATCGCCGTCCGGCAGCAGGCGCCTCACGCAGTGCTCGATACCGCGCGTCCGGAACCAGCGCTCGGCCCCGGCCAATACGATCACGGCAGGCAGCGGCTGCTTGGCCAGCATGCCCGGCAGGCGGGCCGCGGGTACGGCCTGGGGTGCCCTGCCTCCGCCGCGCGCCTTGCTCATGCTGCCGTCCTCATGAAGGCATTGTGCCCGCGGCTCCCGACCCCCCGAAAGGGAGGCGGTCCTGCGACCGATCCAAACGGGCGATGAAGGCCCGCCGTCCCGCTGCCGCCGCGCTGCCGTACGACTACGTCGCGCGTACTCGGGCTCTGCCGGTCAACCTCCTGTTCCTCATGCCTTTCCTGCTGATCTACCAGCTGGCACTGGTCTTCACCCGCAGCCCGGTCGACAACGCTGCCGCCGCCTGGCTGCGGGCCCTGTTCCACGGCCTTGGGCACCGCGGCTCCGTGCTGGTCACGCTGGCCGTGGCGATCGGCCTCGCCCTGGTCGTGCTCGTCCGCGTGCGCGAGGCCGCTCGCGACCGCGGGATCTTCGGCGGCATGCTCGTCGAAGGGCTCTGCTACGGCGCCCTGCTCGGCACCGTGGCGGGCATGCTCGCCGCGCGACTCCCGATGGAGCGGGTCGTGCCCTTGGCGGCACAGACCGGCGCGGCCGGCGAGACGCTGCTCGAGCTGAAGTCCGGCGTACGCGACCTGGGCCTCGCGGTGGGTGCGGGCATCTTCGAGGAGCTGATCTTCCGGGGCGTCTTGCTCTGGGGGCTGTACGCCTTGCTGCGGCACGCCGTAGGCACGGACCGCATCTCGGCCGGAGCGGTCGCGATCCTCGTGTCGGCCTACATCTTCTCGGACTACCACCACTGGGGCTTCACGGGGGAGCCGTACGACGCGCACGTGTTCGCCTTCCGCTTCCATGCGGGCATCTTGCTGGGCGCCGTGTTCCTCTTCCGCGGGCTGGGCATCGCAGCGTGCGCCCACGGCTTCTACGACGTCCTTGTGATGGTGGGCTAGAAGCCCACCATCACCAACACGTCAAGGCGCGGCCGCGGCGGCAAAACGCGGCCGCCGCGGCAAGACGCAAAGCGGGCAAAGGACGCAGAGGAAGATGCGAGCAGCGAGCGCATGCGGATTGCGAGGCCGCCGGCGACTCGCATCCCACGCGCGTTCGCTGGCCGCTTGCGTCAGACTTTGCGTCCTTTGCCCATCTTTGCGCCTTGCATCCACATCGCGACCAAGCCTACGGCTTGGTCGCGATGTGGATGCACGCGATGCCACCCGTCAAGGGCGTCACGTCCACCGATCCGAAGCCGGCTTGCTTCAAGCGCTCGGCCAAGGCGTCGGGACCTGGGAACGCCATCACGCTGCGCGGCAGATAGGTGTAGGCGTTGTCCCCGCCCCCACCACTCACCAGGTTCCCGATCATCGGCAAGACGATCATGAAGTAGGTGTGGTAGATGCCGCGGAAGATCGGGTTCGGCGGCCGCGAGAATTCGAGCACCAGGAAGCGCCCTCCCGGACGGAGCACGCGGCAGGCCTCCCGGAAGCCCGCGTCCAGGTCCTGCAGGTTGCGGACGCCGAAGCCGACCGTCGCCACGTCGAAGGAGGCGTCCTCGAAGGGCAGGTCCGTCGTGTCTGCCACCTGGAACCGGATGTGCTCGCCGGCCTTGACCTGCGCGAGGCGGACCATCTCGGGCGAGAAGTCCGTGCCGATGATCTCGCCCGCACCACCGTCCTTCATCGCCACGGCCAGATCCCCTGTACCGCAGCAGAGATCCAGCAGGCGCTCCGTGCCGTCGAGAGCCAGCATGCCCGCGGCCTGCTTGCGCCAGCGCGTGTCGGTGTTCGCGCTCAACAGGTGGTTGAGCATGTCGTACGTCGGGGCGATCCGATCGAACATGCGTGAGATGCGACGGCCGCGCTTGCGCGACTGCTCGTCATCGAATCGGGACGGGGCGGGGGTGGGCGCCATGCGCGCGGAGTGTAGTGGCCGGAGCGGCCAGCGCTGCATGGTGCCGCGGCCGGGAGCCGTTCTCCGCCTGGGTCGCCGCGCCGCAGCCGCCTGGGCGATGACTCACAGGCCCTTGTGGTGCTTGCCTGGATACGCCCCCACCCGTTGCGTAGGTCCCATCTCCGGGCTACCTTGGCGCCGTGGATCGCACCAACGGGGGAGCGGTCCGTCCAGGGGCAGCGATGGAACAGCCCGCGACGACCGGCGAGCCCAACCCGGAGCCCGTCTCGGGTGCCGTCCAGGCGCCGGACGAGCGCGCCGTGGAGCGGCGCCTGAGGCCTGCGACGCTCGATGAGTTCGCCGGGCAGCGGGCCGTCGTCGGCAACCTCGAGCTGGCAATCCGGGCCGCCCGGGCCCGCGGCGAGCCCGTAGACCACCTGCTGCTCTCGGGCCTCCCCGGTCTCGGCAAGACGACCCTCGCACATCTCGTCGCTTCGGCGTCGGAGGTGGAACTCTTCGAGGCCTCCGCTCCCACCTTGCAGCGTGCGGCCGACCTGGCGGGTCTGCTCACGCGACTCGAGGCCGGCGATGTCCTGTTCATCGACGAGATCCACCGGCTCGCACCGGCCGTGGAGGAGTACCTCTACAGCGCGATGGAGGACTTCGTCCTCGACATCATCATCGACCAGGGGCCGAGTGCACGCAGCGTGCGCATCGACCTGCCGCGCTTCACGCTCGTCGGGGCCACCACCCGCGAAGGCTTGCTGAGTGCGCCGCTGCGCAGCCGCTTCGGCATCCACGAACGCCTAGAGCCCTACGGCAGTGACGTCCTCGCGGAGATCCTGCAGCGCTCGGCTGGGATCCTCGGTGTGGGACTCGATGACGACGCCGCCGCCTACCTCGCAGGCCGCAGCCGCGGCACCCCGCGCGTCGCCAATCGCTTCCTGCGCCGCGTGCGCGATCTCGCCCAGATGGAGTCCGACAACCACATCACGCAGGCGATCGCCGTGGAAGGCCTGACGCGCATCGGCGTCGACAGCCACGGTCTCACGCGCGTCGATCGCCTGATCCTGAACACCATCGGCCGCGCCGAGGGCAACCCGTTGGGGATCAAGACGATCGCCGCGGCTGTCGGCGAAGACGAGCGCACGCTGGAGGACGTCTACGAGCCGCACCTCCTGCGCGAGGGGCTGCTCCTGAAGACGCCGCAGGGCCGCCGCCTCACGCGTCAGGCCTGGGCCATCATCGATCCCGAGGGCGCGCGGATGGACGCTGAGCAGCTGCGACCGGAGCACGGCGAACCGGATCTGTTCTCGCAGGAATGACATTCTCACCATGAGCTCACGATGACCCAAGCCATGCGAATCGCTCTCTGGACCCTCATAGCCGCGTTGTTGACGTGTGCAGGGGTGGGCTGCGGCGGCGGGCCGCGCTCCGCGCTCATGGCCAACACAGCGCCCCCCACCATCCGCGTGCGCCTGGGCAAGCCGCGCACCAAGGCGCTGCTCGTCGTCGCACGACAGGCGTGGTCCATCCGCTCGGAGGGCGGACGGTCGTACGCGGCACGTGGTGCGACCACGCTCAAGACCAACCTGCGCTCTGGCACGGCGGGCATCGTGGTCCGTGGCACCGATAGCGGCTCCAGCGTGCTGCGCATCCGCTCCGGTTCGTGGTTCACGCTCGACGGCAAGACCTACCGCGGCACGCTGCTCGTCCACCAGGAGAGCGATCCGAAGCACGGTCGGCGTCTCGTCCTCGTCAACGAACTAGACCTTGAGACCTACGTGGCCGGGGTGATCGGCAACGAGGTCGGGCCCAAGGCCGAAGCGGCGACCTACCGCGCGCAGGCCGTCACCGCTCGCACGTACGCGTGGATGCGCCTCCAGCGCAGCGGCGCCGCGACGCGCCGCTTCCACGTATACGACAGTGCCGCGAGCCAGGTCTACACGGGCCTGAGCATCCCCGCCTCGTACGGCATCGACTACGCCGACATGGAGCGCCGCTCGAAGGAGACGCGCGGCGTCATCCTCACCTACCGCGGGCGCCCCTTCCCGACGTACTACGCCTCGACCTGCGGCGGCCACACGACCGAGCCGGACAGCAGCGGTCTCGATCCCGGGCGCGCGCGGGAACCGCTCCGCGGCGTTCCCTGCCGCTACTGCACGACGAGCAAGTACTACCGCTGGGACAAGACCTTCAGCGATGGGCACCTCGAGAGCGCACTCAAGCGCGTGCGCCGGCCGATCAAGCTCCCCGTCCACGGGATCGAGATCAAGCGCCGCGGCCGCGGAGGCTGGGCCGCCGAAGTGCGCATCGTGTACGGAGCGCAGCGCGCCGTCCGCTCGCTCCCCGGCCACGTGTTCCGCTCCGCCCTGGGCCTGCGCAGCCACAACCTGGCCTCCATCCGCCAGGTTCGCGGTGGGTGGCGCGTCAAGGGCAAGGGCTGGGGCCACGGCGTGGGCATGTGCCAGTGGGGCGCGATCGAAATGGGCCGCAAGGGCGCATCCGAGACGGAGATCCTGCGCTACTACTACCCGGGCGTGGACTTCACGAAGGTCTACTGAGCCACGGCCGCACGGCGCCTACTCGGGACTTCGGCCGTGTACGGGCCAGGGGCGAAGCGGACGATCACCGGATCGTAAGCCCTGTTTCTTAACCTCCCTCGCTACAGCCTCCCTTCGGTGGCCGGAATTGAATCCAATGGGCTACACGGAGTTGGATGTGGAGCAAGTCGTGGGGCCCGCCCGACCGCTAGAGCAGACAAGCCGGATAGCGATGGACGCAGACGCGGTCCTTGCGTGCATGGATCACGCGGTGCTCACGCTGGATCCAGACGGATCGATCCTGTACGCGAACCCGGCCGCGACGCGCCTCCTCGGCGAAGTTCCCGAGGGTCTGCAAGGCCGGCGCTTCACCGCGCACATCGAGATCGATCACCGACCGAGCGTGCACGCTGCCCTGCGACGTGCGGTCGCAGGCTACCCGGTCCGCGGCCTCGAGTGCTGCGTGGGCACGTGCGCCGCATGCACGTGGATCCAGATGGACGCCTCGCCCACCGAGCATGGCTGCATCGTCGTCGCACGCGATCTGCGCCAGCGCCACACGCTGCGTGGCGGCGCCATGCCGCGGCAGGAGCGGCTGCGCGACACGATCGCCGGCCTGCTCGACACCATTCCGGTGGCGATCGTGATCTCCGACGGCCACGGCGCCCCGCGGCTGGTCAATCGGGCTGCCCGGGAGCTGCTGGGCACGCACGCACTCACGCCACTGCATCAATGGTGTGCGACCGGGATGCTGCGCCGCGCCGACGGTACGCCCGCCGAGGCCGGCGACGTGCCCGCGGCCCTGACGCTCGCCGACGGGGCGCCGCGGCGCGACATCGAGCTGCAGGTGCTCAGGCCGTGGGGCGAGGCCGTCCCGGTGCTCATCAGCACCGACGCCGTGCTCGACGAGCGAGGTCGCGTCGTCGAGGTGTGCTGCACGCTGACCAACATCCATCAGCGCCGCCACATCGAACGTCAGCTGCACCAAGCCCAGAAGATGGAAGCCATCGGAACGCTCGCCGGAAGCATCGCGCACGACTTCAACAACATCCTCTGCGCCATGACGGGCTACAGCGAGCTAGCGCTCCTGCAGGCAGAGATGGACGAGCGCGGACGCGACCTCGTCGAGGAGATCAAGAAGGCAGGCCATCGCGCGGCGGCACTCACGCGGCGTCTGCTCGCCTTCAGCCGAACGGACGAACCCGCCCCGCGGGCCATGCGGCTGAATGCGGCCGTGTCCGAGATGGAGCCGATCCTGCGTCGCCTGATCGGCCAAGACGTCGAACTACGGATCGACCTGGCCGAGGACGTGCAGCACATCCAGGCGGATCCAAGCCAGATCGAGCAGGTCCTGCTCAATCTCGTCATCAACGCTCGTGACGCGATGCCTGGCGGCGGGCCGGTCGACGTGCGCACCGAGACGGTCCGGCTGCCCGACCCCACCCGACGCCACAGGGTCGCCGCTCCGCCCGGTCCGTACGCGGTGCTCACCGTCCGCGACAAGGGCGCCGGCATGGATGCCGACACGCTGGCACACGTCTTCGAGCCGTTCTACACGACCAAGGCGCGTCACAAGGGTACGGGACTCGGCCTCTCCACGGTGTACGGGATCGTCAAGCAGGGCCGCGGCGCCATCGACGTCGTGAGCCGCCCGGGAGCCGGCGCGACCTTCCGGATCTACCTCCCGTGCGCAGGCGCTGAGGTGCTGCCCGACCGCATACCGCTCGCAGAGACGCCCGCCGTTAAGCGGGGCGGCGAGACGATTCTCGTCGTCGAAGACGAACCGCTCGTGCGCTCCTTGATCCGGGAGATTCTCGAAGAGCGCGGCTACGCCGTCATCGAAGCCGGGCACGGACGCGACGCGCTGCGCCGCGTCGAGCACAGCAGCACGCCGCCCCATCTGGTCGTGACCGACGTGGTCATGCCGGAGATGGGCGGCAAGGAAGTCGCTGCCGAGCTTCGACGTGAACAGGAGGACTTGAAGGTCCTCTTCGTCTCGGGCTACGTGAACGAAGCCGTCGTCGACCTCGGCCCGTTCGACGAAGCCACGGCTTTCCTGCCGAAGCCGTTCGACGCCAAGGCCCTCACCAGGAAGGTCAGGGACCTCCTCGATCACGTACCGGCCTGCTCCTGAGCGCGCGGTAGGCTCCTGCGCATGGCTGCCCGCACGCCCCCGCATCCCGACTTGCGCTTCTCCGTCGAGGCGGAGTGCGGGGCTGCGCGCGCCGCGTGCTTCGAGACGCCGCATGGGACGGTCCGGACCCCGGCGTTCATGCCCGTCGCGACGAAGGCCTCGCTGAAGGGAATCACGAACCGCCAGCTCGAGACGCTGGCACCGGAGGTGATGCTCGCCAACACCTATCACCTGCACCTACGCCCCGGCGAGGCGTTGATCCGCGCTCAGGGCGGCCTGCACGGCTTCACGGGCTGGAAGGGTCCTTGGATCACGGATTCCGGCGGCTACCAGGTGTTCTCACTGTCTGCGCGCACCCAGGTGCGCGAAGACGGTGTCACGCTCCGTAGCCATCTCGACGGTTCGGCCGTGCACCTGGGTCCGCAGCGAGCCATCGAGATCCAGGAGGCGCTGGGCGCCGACCTCATCATGGCCTTCGATCACTGCCTCGCGCTGCCGGCCTCGCGCGAGGACCTGCTGGCCGCCGTGGACCGCACGACGCGCTGGACAAGGGCCTGCGTGGAGGCACGTACGCGCGACGACCAGGCGCTGTTCGGCATCGTGCAAGGAGGCACCGATCCCGAGTTGCGCCGACGATCGGCCGAGGGTCTCCTGCCCCTGGACCTGCCCGGGTACGCGGTCGGAGGACTCGCCGTCGGCGAGGGCGGTGACCTGATGCGCGCGGCGCTGCGACATACCACCCCGCTGCTGCCCCGTGCCAAGCCGCGCTACCTGATGGGCGTGGGCAAACCGCTCGACCTGATCGACGGCATCCACGAGGGCATCGACCTGTTCGACTGCGTGCTGCCCACGCGCAACGGCCGCCGCGGCTGGCTCTGGACCCGGGACGGCACCGTCCGCATCGGCGCGCGTCAGCACGCGCAGGACGACGCGCCGCTTGACGCGGAGTGCACCTGTGAGGTCTGCACGACGCACTCGCGCGCGTACCTGCGCCACCTCTTCAAGACAGGCGAGCACACGGCCGTCACCCTCGGCTCGCTGCACAACCTGACCTTCCTCTTCGACGTGGTGCGGACCGCGCGCGCACAGATCCTCGCGGGCACGTTCGAGACGTGGCGTGCCTCCTTCACGGAGCGCTTCGAGCGCGGTGAGGCGCGCTGGCAAGCAGAGCACGCAGCCGACCCGGACGCCGCAGAACGTAGCCGCGCCGCCGACGCGGAACGCAGGAGAGACGAGAACGGCTAACGAGCGATTTTGCGGACCTCGACGACGGGGAGCCCGAAGACGCGCTCACCTGACTGCTTGCCGGTCACGGTGCGCGGCCCCTTGCCAGCGTTGGCCTGCAGGTCGGGCAGCGGATGAGGCAAGCCCGTGGTGACGTGCAACACGTAGCGCGGGTCTTCACCGATCCAAAGCACCCAGGCGCCCCCATTGCGCCAGCGCGGTGCGGCCTCCCAGCGGATCTCGCCGCGTACCTCGACACGCGCGATCTTGGGTGCCGCCGGCTTCTCGGCGGGCGGGTCGAGGCCGCGCAGCCGCGCGACTTCGGCATCCTTGCGCGCCATACGCATCTCGAGCTCGGCCTCGAGGTCCGTGAGGACGGCATGGGCCAGCTTGCGCACGGGCAGCGGCGCGTCACGGCTGGCTGCCACCACCTGCTCTAGAGCGTTGATCGCCTCGACGACGGGCGTGCGGTCGATGCCGCGCCGCATGCGCAGCTTGTAGAGCGTCTGCTGCGCGGAGCCGAACGCCTCGCGCAGCGTCGCTCCGGACTTGCGGGCAGCGGCGGCCTTGCGTGCCTCGGCGAGCAACTGAAGCTGCGCAAGGCGGAGATCACGCGCCTTCTCGACGACCGCCAGGTGCTCGGACAGGGGACCCAGCTCCTCCACGTACTCCTCACTGACGTAGGCGCGGATCGATTCCGGGGCCCAGATGCGAACCCAGTCGCCGACGCGCTCGAGCAGCGGTACCACGGCGCCCCGCGGGAGCCGGTCGCGGAAGGCGCCCGGCAAGGGCCGGCCCGGCTCCGGCGGATGGAGGCGGACGTTCAGGTTGGTGGCGTCGATGCGCACCGCATCGTGCCCGACGAACTCGACGTACTTCGCAGCCACCGCCGCGGGGAAGCCCTCGAGCACACGCACGCCAAACCAGCCAGGCACGCGCTCCACGATCAACAGGACCGTGCCCTCATCCAGACGGTCTACCGGGCGGACATCCACGCGCGGTCCGACGCGCAGGTTCACCCGTCGCCCCTTCACAACGGCAACGGTCGGCTCGGGCTCGCGCGCCTCGCCGGGCTCGGGCGCAGGCACCGGCCGCGCCGGCTCCTCCTCGGCCCAGGCGGCCACCGCGCCGCCCACGGACAGGAAAAGCGTCGCGCAGGCTACGACGAACACGCCCGCGCGGACGCGGCGGCCACGCGGGCCTCCAGCTCGTCGGTACGTCGCGATCATCGGATCCTCCTTGCGGCCGGGCGGCCTCGGGTAGGCTCTGCGCGCCCGGAGGACCGGGCGGTCCCACATGCGAGGCTACCCATGCCCACGGACGAAACGCGCGGCGGCGAGAGCGCACAGACCCACCCGGCGTCTCCGGCCGCCTTTGGAGGCGCGCCCCTGCCCTACATGCGCTGGGCGAAGGCCTTCCTCGAGCCGAACCCGCTCAGCCTCGGCCTGAGCGGCCTGTCGGCCCTGCCGGCCGACGTACGGAGATCGCTGGGGCTCTCCCCCCCTCCTGAGATCGGCGACCCCACGCTGGGCCTGAAGGCGGCTCTCGCCGCGCGCTACGGCCTGGCGCCCGAGAACGTCCTCCCCGCAGCGGGCACGTCCCACGCCAACTTCGCCGTCTTCTTCGCCCTGGCCCGCGGGGGCCACGTCGTCGTCGAGACGCCTGCCTACGAGGCCCTTCCGGCGCTTGGCTCCGCCGTGGCCGGCTCGCTGGCCACGGTCCAGCGGGATCCCGAGCGCCGCTGGCGCTTCGATCCAATCAGCCTCGAGCAGGCGCTCCGCCCGGACACCGCGCTCATCGTCACGACCGATCTGCACAACCCGAGCGGGCTGCGCATGCACCCCGAAGATCTGGACCTGCTCGTCGCGGCGGCGGAAGCAAGCGACGCCTACCTGCTCATCGACGAGGTCTACGCGGACTTCGATCCGCAGGAGCGTCCGACCGCCGCACTGCGCAGTCCGCGTGTCCTGGTCACCAGCAGCTTGACCAAGGTGCACGGACTGCCCGATCTGCGCGCCGGGTGGATCCTCGGCGATGCGGGCACCCTGGCCGAGATCGACGCGTGGAACGATCTCGTCCATCCCTCACTCCCTCCGGCGCTGATGGCTGAAGCGGCACGCTACATCCCCCAGGGGCACGCCAGGCTCGAGGCCACGCGGGCATCCGCAGCCCGCTGTGCGGCCATCGTGGACGACTGGGTGCAGGCGACCGATGGCGTGCGCTGGCTACTGCCCGACGGCGGCCTCACGGGCTTCCTGCTGCTCGAGGACGGCGTGGACGGGGACGAGGTCTCGCTGCGCTTGGGCGACGTGCACGGCGTGCGTGTGGTTCCCGGTTCGTTCTTCCAGATACAGAGCGCGCTGCGCATCTCGTTCCACCTCGAGGCACGTCGCCTGCAGGAGGCGCTCGACGCCCTGGGAAGCGTGCTCGAGGACGTGCGATGAACGTCGAGGGACGCAGCGGCCGCGGCGACCGCCTGCTCTGCGGCCTGCTCCTGCTCGCGGTGTGCTGCTGGATGATCCGCGCGCACTGGGAGCAGGTCGACCTCCCGTGGCAGGAGGCGAAGGTCGCGCTGCACGAGCGGGTACTGGCGAACGATGCGCCCGACCCCTACCAGTACAAGCTCTGGGCCATCACGCACGTCCTGCAGTGGGTGCACGAGGCCACAGGGCTCGAGCTTGGCAACGTCTTCTACGCCAACACGTTGCTCACCCTGCTCCTGCTCGTCCTCGCCCATCATCTGTGGCTGCGTACGTGGGCCGGTCCCGTGCCTGCGCTCGTCGGCGGACTGGCCCTCGGCGCACTGGCCAACGTGCTCTTTCTCACCTACGTCCATCACCCGTACGAGTTCTGGGGCGTGGCGCTCTTCTGCCTCTTGCTGCGGGCGGTGGAGCGCGACCGACCGTGGTGGGCCCTGACGCTGCTCTGCCTGGTCACGGGCTTCGTGTGGGAGAAGCACGCCTTGGTGCCGGCGCTGTGGGGCCTGTTGCAGCTGCGCCGCGGTCGCCCCTTCGGCGCTTCCTTCCTCAAGGGTCTCGTGATGCTGATCGCGGCCCTCGCCGTGCCGCTCCTTCTGCGCTGGCAGTTGGGTACGGATCGCGTACTCATCGACGGGATGACCGATCTCGGCGTGCAGGAGTGGGACAAGGTCCTCTGGTTCCAGCTCCCCTACGTGCTGCCCTTCCTGGCGATCTTCGTGCTGCGCTTCCGCGCGATCCCCGGCTGGATCCGTCTGCTCTGGCTCTACGCTCCGGTGCTGATCGCCGCCTACGTCGCGCAGCACTACATCCTGCACGAGGTGCGCTCGTTCTGGGCGCTGGTCCCCGTGTTCACCGCCACGTTGGTGTGCTGGCTGGCGTCCGTCCTGCAGCCGGCCGGGGAGAAGACCTAGTCGGCCGGGCCCCAGAGCTGCCAAGCGGCCCAGTAGTGCGGATGCGCCCACTCGGCATGGCGGCCCTTGTGGTTCTTCGCGTAATCCCGCACGTGCCGCTGGGCGGCGCGCAGCGCGGCGGCCGCACTCAGCCGCTGCTTCGGATCCTTCGCGTTCCACAGCTGGTGGAACTTGATCATCAGCTCCCGGGTCGCCGAATCGTCGACCTTCCAGAGGCTCACCATCACGCGCCGTGCACCGGCGATCTGGAACATGCTCGTGAACCCGACGATGCCCTCGCCGGCCAACTCCACGCCCCGCCCGCTGTCGCATGCCGACAGGACGACGAGATCGGCCGCCAGCTCGAGTCCGGCGATGTCCAGCGACTTGAGCAAGCCGTCGTCTTCCTGCGTGCTCGCGAGCGCCAGACCCGACTCGCTCGGCCGGCGCCGGTCCACCAGTCCATGGCAGGCGAGGTGGAGGGCGCGCCACGCCCGCGTGACCTGCCCGTCGATCTTGTGCTCGTTGGCAAGCACGTGCCGCAGGTGCGTCTCGCTCGCTTCCTCACGCAGCAGGTGCACATCGCCGACGGCCTTGGCTTCCTCGCCGCTGCCTGGCAAGCGCACCAGCTTGCCGCCTCGTACCGCGCTCGGGCTCGACCACCCGGGTGGCGGCGGCCCATAGGCCGGATCCCCCAAGGCGAGGACGCCGAGCCCGGCAACCGGGGCGGCCTTGGAGCTGAGCAGCCACGTGGTACCGGACGCTACGCAGCAGACTTCGCGCTCCGGGAACAAGAGCGCCGGGGGCTCGTAGGAGAGGCAGCCCGACGTGGAGAGGAATACGCGCCGGATGCCCTTGCCGAGAGCGGCCGGCTTCACGACCAAGTCGCGTAGCGCCTTGGCGTCGATCGCCGCCCCCTCGGGGCCGGCACCTACGTCCAGGGCCTCGCAGGCCGCGTGTATCGCCTGCTGTGTACCCAGCTCCACGAGACGTGAACCGTCGCTGTGCATGACGAGCGCATAGGCCTGCCCGGCCGCAGCCCCGTAGAGCAGCAGCGCCTCGTCGTGGGCGAGGGCGGCTTCGATGTCGCGCCGCGCGGCCGGCTCAGGGTAGATGAGGTTCGCCGCGATGCCCTGCTCCAGTTGGATGCGCTGGATCGCGTCCTTGTGCGCGAGGCGGGCGGCAGCCAGCGCCTGCTGGGCATCCTTGACGGGCTGCCGCTTGCCTGAGCGGTGAGCCATCTGCAGGGTCGCGTACGCGGCCGCCTCGTCCTTGCGGGCGCTCCGCTCCAGCTTCACGAGAGCGGCGTCGATGCGCTGCGTGCGCAACTCGCTGCGGCCCTCCAGCCGTGTCAGCAACGCGCCTGCGCGGCCTGCCTCGAGGAAGCGGAAGGCGTCGTCGAGGTGCTTGCCCTTGGCCCCGAGCGCAGCGGCGCAGGCAAGACCGATCTCGTAGAGCCGCGCCGTCTGGCTGCGCGCGAGCGCCGACTGCATTGGGGCGAGACGATCGAAGAGATAGGAGAGTCCGTTGGCTGCCTGCTTGGAGGCAGCCAGGGCAAGCGCAAGTTCGCCGCGGCGTAGCTCGGCTTCCGCGCGTTCCCCGAGTACCTGCGTCTCGAGGTAGACCGATGCGGCCTCGGTGGCCAATACCAAGGCATCGTCCAGATCCGAGAGGGCACGCCCGTGCTCCCCCAGCAAGCCGTGGACGCGCGCGCTCTCCACGAGCGCGGAACAGAGCGTCTCTCCGCTTCCCAACGTCCGCAGGGAACGCAGCGTGCGGGTCAGGAGCTTCTGGGCCTGCGCCAGCTCCTTCGTGCGGGGCTCGCCCTTCAGCGACTCCGCTCGACGCCGGTGGATCTCTGCGAGATTGAGGCGCGCGGTCTCCGCGTAGATCGGCCTCTCCAGCTCTTCCCAGGCTCCAAGGGTGGACTGCATCACCCGCTGCGCCTCGTCGAGGTTGCCTCGGTAGATCTCCAGCACGCCGCGATTGCTCACGACCTGCAGCACGTAGGCCAGGTAGCGGGGATTCTCAATCGCACGCAGCGTGCTCTCGGCCTCGCGCAGGCGCCGCTCGGCCTCGGGATAGTCACCGATCTCCATCGCGATGACGCCGAGCCGTTCCTGAGCGGATGCGATGAGCGCGTCGGCCTCGTCGCAGACGCTCTTCTTCGCCTTCGTGCGTCGCGCCTCTGCACAGGCCTCCCGCGCCCGGTCGAGCGCACGTCGCGCCTCCCGCTGTGCATTGGCGATGTGGCCGAGGTTCTGCTCCGCCATGGCGGTGCTGACGTGGATGTGCGCACGATCCGCAACACGTAGGGCGTCGGCGTGACGAGCGAGAATTTGCCGGTAGCTCGACAGGGCTGCGTCGTAGTTGCCCAGGCGGCCCTGGACGGTGGCCATGTTGGTCAGAGCATGCGCCGTCTTGCGCTGATCTCCGCGCCGGCTTGCGACCACCAGCTTGCGCTCGAGGATCTCGAGCATCCCTGCATCGTCCCGCAGCTGATCGGCGAACCCCTGGGCCCAGTCGAGGCTTTCGGCCGCAGCACTCCACCAGCCCATGCGCTCTGCCACACGCGCGGCCTCGCGCGCCATCGCCATGGCCTCGACGGGCTTGCCCAACTCCTCGAGTGCCGAAGCGAGAGCCTGCCGGATCCCGACGGCAGGAACCGTCGCAGGCTCTGCCCCCGTGGCGGCTACGTCAGCCGTCTTCCGCACGCCGTACCAGTCCTCCTCGCCGGCGAGCCGGTGGAGAGCTTCTCGCTGCCGCCAGAGTGCCGGGGAAGGTGGCCGCCGCTCGAGACGCCTCACGTAGTCGGCCAGCGGCCTCAGATCGAGACGCGGCGATGCTGTGGCAAGCGCACGCGCTGCGCGCCGATGGCCGTGCAGGATGAGCTCGTGCGCGAGCGCCCACGGGTCTTCCGCCCACGGTGGATCCCGAACCTCGACCATCCCCCGTAGGGCGACCCGGTCGTTCCGCTTGGCTGCGTCGAGAACCGCCCGCGCGCGGAGGGAAAGCGCGGGCAGGTCAACGCTCTCCGGCGCGCTCAGCACGGGCAGGGCAAGCAGCAGGGCCGCAGCCCACGCGAGCAAGCTCGCCGGGACGCAGCGCTTCGATCGAGAGGACGACATCAATGACCCCCAGGGTCTTCTCCCCGGGCGTACTTCTCACTCCAGGTGCACAAGCGTAAGCGCAAGGCGCCCTTGCGTGTGTCGCCGGCTGCGATTCAGCGGCTGGACCATGCCTGTGCCGCCGCAGCGATCACGACATGCAGGGCGATGCCGTGCTTCTCGGCCACGGCGCGGCAATCCTCGTACTCAGGCGTCGCTCGGGCGCCCTCCGGCCCCTCGCGCACCTTGACGCGGACGGTACCCCACGGCGTCGCCACCTCCCCCGTCGAGCGCGGGAGCACGCTCCGATCCGCGGGACGCCTGCGTATGCCGAGCGTCGGCAACTCACGGAACAGCACGGCCTCGATGCGTGCCACGTCTGCGTGCTGGGCCAGAGCGCTGAACACGACGCCGGGGCGGCCCTTCTTCATCGTCACGGCCGCCCACCATGCGTCCAGGGCGCCCTCGGCGAGGACACGCTCCACGGTGTACGCGACGACCTGTCCCGTCACGTCGTCGAGGTTGGTCTCGAGCAGCACGACCTCCTCGTGGGTGGAGACCGTCGTGACCTCTCCGAGCACGAGGCGCAGGACGTTCGGCAGGCGCGAGCGGTCGTAGCCCCCTGCGCCGAACCCGGTCTTGCGCGGGACGAAGCCGGCCGGCAGCGACGTTCCCTTGCACAGCGCCTTGACGAGCGCAGCACCGGTAGGCGTCACCTGCTCGTAGCTCTCGTCGCTGGGTACGACCGGATGGCCCTCCAGCAGCAGCGCCGTTGCAGGCGCCGGCAGCGGCAGCGTGCCGTGGGCCGTCTCCACCGTGCCGCGACTCCACGGGAGCGGTGAGACATGCACGGCCTCGACGCCCAGATGCTGCAGTCCCAGCCACGTCCCCGCAACGTCGACCAGCGCATCGGAGGCGCCGACTTCGTGGAAGTGCACGGCCTGCGGCTGCATGCCGTGCACGCGTGCCTCGGCCTCGGCAAGGTGCCGGAAGGTCGCCACCGCACCGGCCACCGCCGGCGTCGTCACGTCACCCAGATGGCCGAGGATGTGCAGGACATCCGCCAGCGTCCGTCCGTGCCCATGGGCATCGGAGTCGTCGTGCTTGTGCACGTGTGTGTCGTCGGAGCCCTCGATCGGCCGGCCCCCACGGCACACGTCCACCTTGGTTGCATGGATGGCACCCCGCTCGACCTGCCTGGCCCGGATCTCGACACCGTCGAGTCCGAGCCCGTCGACG
>JAHEIK010000005.1:0-8910 GCA_024639415.1 Planctomycetota bacterium | reverse complement strand
CGAGGAACATGTCGCCCGAGCAGCCCGCCGGCGCATCCACGTAGGCGATCAGCGCCATCAGCCCCTCCCCATGATCTCTACCGGGTCGCCCACGCCGAGACCGAGCACCTCGCTCGCGCGTCCACCGTTCACCGCGACCTCGAGATGATCGCCGCTGCCAACGTAGATGAGGGAAGCGCCAAGCGCGACGTCGGAAAACGTCCGCTCCAGGCCGGCGATCGAGGCTCCGCCTACGCAGGCCACGATCTGCTCCGGCGGCCCGAGGGCTTGGAGCAGTGCCTGCGGGACATCCGTGACCAGATTGCCGAAGGGATCCACGAGCAGCACCGTGCCCGTGATGCCGCCGTCGTGCACGGCCGGTCCCCAGCGGGCGTCGAGGGGAGCGACCCGGGGACCGACCGTGGATAGCGCCCCGCCCGAGGCCAAGAACGCCGCCACCGGAGCGAACACGTCTCTCCCGTGGAAGGTGGGTGCCACGAGATCCGCCATCAGGGATTCGTTCTCGACGCTGCGCACCTCAGGCTCGGCTGCATCGGTGAGCACGGCCCCGAGCAGACCGTTGTCGGGTGCCAGGAAGGTGTAGTCGTGCGCGCGGGCGGCGAGGATCTTGCGCTCGCTGCCCACCCCAGGATCGACCACGGCGACGTGCACCGTCCCCGGCGGGAAGTGACCGAAGGACTGCGCCAACAGGTAGCCGGCCGCCGCGATACCACCCGGCGGACAGTCGTGGGCCAGATCCACGATCTGCAGATCGGCTGCGTGCGTGCGGAGCACTCCATGCATCTGGCCGACATAGACGCTGCCGGGACCGAAGTCGGTCAGGAGTGTGACGAGCCGCCCGGGGCTCACGCGCCGCCTGCGCCGCTCCGCGTGCCGAGCGCCTTGTAGACCTCGTCCGCGTTGTAGGACGAGCGCACGAAGGGACCGCTTGCGACCGCGAGGAATCCGATCTCGCGCCCCCGTGTCTCCCAGCCCGCGAACTCCTCCGGGGGAATGAAGCGCTCGACCGGAAGCTGCGCGAGGCTCGGCCGCAGGTACTGCCCGAGGGTGAGGATGTCCACGCCGGACGCACGCAGGTCGCGGAGCACTTCGTCCAGCTCTTGCTCGCCCTCGCCCAAGCCCAGCATCAGCCCCGACTTGGTGAACTGCTGCGGATGGCGCTCCTTGACGCGCCGCAGAACGGCCAGGCTGCGCTCGTAGCCTGCGCCGGGACGCACACGGGTGTAGAGCCGCGGCACCGTCTCGAGGTTGTGGTTGAAGATGTCGGGCCGCGCGTCGGACACGACATCCACGAGATCGTGCTCGCCGCGGAAGTCCGGCGTGAGCACCTCGATGACGGCTTCGGGCAGGCGCTTGCGGATCGCGTGGATCGTCTCCGCGAAGTGACCCGCGCCCTGGTCGGGCAGGTCGTCACGGTCGACGCTCGTGACCACGACGTGCTGCAGGCCGAGCTTCTCGGCCGCCTCCGCGACGTTGTCGGGCTCGGCCACGTCCAGCGCCGCCGGCTTGCCCTTGGGCACCGTGCAGAAGCGACACGTGCGCGTGCAGATGTCACCCATGATCATGAACGTCGCGGCCTTCTTCGACCAGCACTCGTTCTGGTTGGGGCAGCGCGCGGACGAGCAGACCGTGTGCAGCTCGAGTCCGTCCACGAGCGAGCGCACCTGCTGGACCGTATCCTGCTTCGGCAGCCGCTTCTTGAGCCAGGGCGCCAGGCGCTCTCGGGGCGCGCCGGGGGCCTTGAGGTTCGGATCCTTCATCGGGTGCACAGGCTGGTCCATGGCGCACGATGGTACCGGTGGACGAGCGGAGCGTTCAGCGCGGTCCGACGACCTGCTCGTAGAGAGCCGCGTGGTCCGCGGCGAGCCGGGCGCCGCCAAAGCGCGCCTCGACGCCCTCCGCCCCCGCGGCGCCCAGTCGCTGCCGCAGGGCATCGTCGGAGGCCATCCGGTCCAGTGCCCGGGCGAGCGCGAGCGGATCTCCCGGCGGGACCCAGAGCCCCGTGCCTTCGTGCTCGATCAGGTCCGGTAGGCCCCCGACGGTCGTGACGACGACAGGCTTGCCGAGGCTCTGCGCCTCGATCACGGAGAGCGGCGCACCCTCGCTGCGGGAGCAGAGGACGAGCGCGTCGGCCCGCCTGAGCCACGGAGCGACGTTGACCACGGAGCCCGGGCACGCGATGCGCTCCTCCAGCCCGTGGGCGCGGATGGTGGCACGCACGCTGCGCAGCAAGGGGCCGCGCCCCAGCATCGTGATGTGGAAGGGCTCCTTCGCATGTGCGACGGCTTCGACCAGCAGGCGCGGCGCCTTGACGGGCACGAAGCGGCCGGTCCAGAGGAAACGCGGCACGCCCTGAGGCGTGTCGGGCACGAGCGCCGCCGGCACCTCCTGCAGGGCCTGCTCGCGGAAGGCCTGCAGGTCCATCCCCGGAGCGATGACGTGGACCTTGCGCTCGGGGAACACGCGATGCACGCTCACGAGGTCGCGCAGTTGTCGGGAGGTGAGCGCTACGGCAGCAGCGGTGGCGCGTGCGAGGCCGCGCTCTGCCAGTCGGGCAAGCTCCGCCTTCCCTGGACCGCTCTCCAGATGGTGCCCGTGGAACGTGTGCACGGCCGGTACGCCGCACACGCGTGCCGCGAGGCGCCCCAGGGCCCCGGCCTTCGCCGTGTGCGTGTGGACCAGGTCGGGTTGGTGATGCCGCATGGCTGCGAGCAGGGCCTTGAAGGCACGCAGCTCGCCGGACGGATCGATGCCCCGGGCCAGCGTCCGCACGCGGATGACGTCGGCGCCTGCTGCCTCGAGCGCCTCGGTCCCATCCGCCTCGCCCCGCTCGACGCGCCCGGTCAAGACGGGACCGCTCCAGCCGTGCTGCTGCAACCCCGGGACGAGTGCACAGAGCTGCCGCAGCGGCCCGCCGCGGTTGAGTCGGGTGATGATGCGGAGGACCTTGCCGGGCACGCTCCAGAGACTACGGCCGAGGTGCGTAGCTTCCGCGGGATCTTCGCTCGGAGGAGAGACCAACCGCAAAGGACGCGGTGGTCAGAAGAAGACGACGAACCACAGAGAACACAGAGGACACAGAGTGCACCCGCTGATGCGGTGGTCGGCTCCCGTGCCTTCTACTCCTCGACCCCTGGAGCAACTGGACGATGGCAGATCAACCAATCCTCCAACGTCCGCTAGCGAGCCTGGTAAGGGAATCCGAGGAGATGGCGTCCGGCCGGCGGCTTGGTGGCTCTGCTCTGTGATCTCTGTGTCCTCTGTGGTTGAAATCCGAGCAACCGGAGGCATGCGTACTGCCCGCCTCTGCGTCCTTTGCGCCTGTGCGGTTCCCTGCTCTTCTGCAGCTCCAGGGTTCTGGACCGCTCCCGGAGCCCGCTGCGGTTCAGCGCAGGGCCGCGTGGAAGGCCTCGAGTGCACGCTCGACGCAGATGTCGTCCACGTCGTAGTGCGTCACGAAGCGCAGCGTCTCCGGCCCCGTCGCGAACGTCAGCACACCCGCCTGCTCCAGCGTGGTGACCAGGGCCGCCGCGTCCCGACCCACAGCGCGCACGAAGACGATGTTCGTCTCCGGCGGCCCGTACGTCAGCTCGACGTCCGCAGCCTCCAGGAAGCCGTCGCCCAAGCGCGTGGCACGCACATGGTCCTCGACCAGCCGCTCGCGCTGCTCGCGCACGGCGAGCAGCGCGGGCGCCGCCAGCACCCCCACCTGCCGCATGCCGCCGCCGAGCATCTTGCGGACGTCGTGCGCGCGCTCGATGAAGGCCGTGTCCCCACTCAGGACACTCCCGATCGGCGCTCCCAGCCCCTTCGAGAGGCAGGTCATCACGGAGTCCGCCGTCGCGCCGTACGCGCTCAGGTCGACCCCCGACGCAGCGGCCGCATTCCAGAGACGCGCGCCGTCGAGATGGACCTTGGCTCCGCGCTCGAGCGCGACCTCGCGCAGGGCCTGCAGGTGATCGAGCGGCACCACGGCACCGCCGTGGAAGTTGTGTGTGTTCTCGGTCGTCAGGAGCCGGCACGCGGGCCGGTGCCCACCGGCCTCGCGCAGGGTCGCGCGCGCCGCGTCGAGATCGATGCGCCCCTTCTCGGCCGGCAGCGCTCGAGCCTGCAATCCGGAGATGGCGGCGAGCCCCGCCATCTCCCAGTCGTAGGTGTGCGCGTTGTCTCCGACGGCGATCTCCTCGCCCGGTCGCGCATGGATGTGGGCGGCGATCTGGTTGCCCTGGGAGCCGGAGGGCACGAAGAGCGCCGCCTCCTTGCCCAGGAGCGCCGCGACCTCCCGCTCGAGTTCACGGACGGTGGGATCGTCACCGAGCACATCGTCCCCCACGACCGCCTCGGCCATGGCCCGGCGCATGGCGGGCGTGGGGCGTGTGACGGTGTCGCTGCGGAAGTCTGCGACCTGGGTCAAAGGTGGGCTCCGGAGAGGACGTTCAGTTCGAAGACTGTACGTCGTCCCCCGTCCCGAAGGAACCGTCCGGGCCTGCCGAGCGCACGACGAACTTGCGCGCCTTGGCGTCCTGGATGACCAGCTTGAAGCTGTTGCCCCACGGGTCCATGGGCAGGCTGCCTGCGACGTTCTCCTTCACCAGATCGTCGAGCGAGCCGGGCATGCGCTTCTTGGCGAGCAGGAACACGCGCACGTAGCTGCTGATCTGCTCGGCCTGGATGCGCGCCATGCGCATGTCGGCCGGGCTGCCCTTGCCGGGCCCGGGAACGGGCACGGGAGCATCCGGTACGGGCCGCGGCGCGCGCGGCATCCGCCGCACCTCGCGGGCACGGAACCCAGGCGACGGCATGCTGCGGCCGCCCATGGCCATGAACGGCACGGCGACGGCCGCCGCGACCATCATGACGCCCGCCAGCGGCACGGGGCCGTGCATCTGGATCGCGAAGCCGTCCTTGTTCCAGGTCGTGTAGATGCCGAGGCTGCGGAAGTAGGGACGCACTGTGCGCGCGGCGGGCAGCTGGGCCCAGTCGAGCGTGAACGGCACCTCGCGCCCCATCACGTTCGGCTTGACCGCGGTCTGCAGCACGGGCACGGCCGTGTCGTAGATCAGGTTGAGCGCCGCCTGCAGGTCGATGTACGTCAACTCGCCCGCACCCTGGGGCACGACGCGGCGCAGGCTCTGGAAGTCCTCCTGCGCCGCGAGGCCGCCGCCTGCGGGGGTCTTCCCACGCAGGACGACCTCCTTCATGGTGTGCGGCACGAGCGTGATGACGAGCCAGTCGTCGAGCAGGGCCCACGTGGGCGTGAAGGGCACGACGTCGTCACCGCGCGCCTCCTGCATCTCGAAGAGGTGCAGCGTCTGGCCGCGGTAGTCGAGCGTGCGCGTCGACGCGATGATGTCGCCCTCCTCCGAAGCCGCGCCGGCGATGCCGCGCGCCATGCGCTCGAAGGAGGCCTCGAAGACCGAGGGGTCCTTGACCTGGAGCATCACCACCAGTTCGGGGAACAGGCCGCCCGTCTCGGGCATGGCGATGTAGCTGCCTGCGCCACCGGCCATGCCGCCGAGGATGTCCCGCTCGATGTCCACGCCGAGCATCGAGTTCAGGTGCTTGATGCCCTCGTCCATGCCTTCCACGGCGTTGGATTCGACCTGACCCACGAGCTTGCGGATGTTGGGCAGGAGGTCGGCGAAGTTCACCGCGCCCTCCTCGTAGTAGAACGCGTTGGCCGGGACGCGGGCCAGCGCCTGCGGCTCGTAGCTCGGCATCTCCAGCAGCGGCACGATGCCGTGCGAAGCGTCGGGCGCGTGCAGGATGAAGCTGTCCATGAAGCCGTCGCCGGAGAAGGCCATGCCGTAGGCGGCCGCGCGCAGCGTGTCGAGACCGAGCGCATTGGCGATGCGGTGCATCTCTTCGGGCATTTCGGGGGCGAGCTTCTGGACGATGGCCGGCACGTTGGCGTAGGCGAGGACGGCGAGCTGATCGCCACCCGCGCGCGTGCGCACGCTGTTGAAGTCCGCGCTCGCGGCGAGACTGCTCTCACCAGCGCCCGCGATCACGCCCTCGAGGAGCGTGGCGTCCGTCGCGAGGACGAAGGCCGTATCCACGGTCGTGGCCGTGATCGGCGGCCCGTCCTGGACCTGCCACCACATCCGGCCGTCCTTCTCGAACGCGCGGATGCCCCTCGACTCGGGGTCGATCTCCTTGCGCATCGCATCAAGGAACGTGGCGAAGTCACCCACGTGCGGGCCGAAGTCCATGCTGACGACGGCACGCGGCATCTCCTGCCCCATGTCCACGTCGACGAGCGCCACGGCGATCTGGCCGCGGAGGTTGGCGAGTTGCTCTAGCAGCTTCATGACCAACGGCGTCGCCTCGCCGAACGGCGAGCCGCGCTCGGACTCGAGCAACTTCTGTAGGGCTTCGCCGATGGGCTTGGCGAACGCCTGCATCTCGGGCTCGCGGAAGAGGCCGGCGATGGCCGTCTTCTCGAACTTGGCGGTCATGCCTGCAACGTCTTCGATGCTGATCATGGCCATCGAGGACGACGGGACGCGCGCCTGCAGGCTCCAGCCATCCCGCGGCTCGGCGTACCCCCTGGGCAAGGCCACGAAGAAGGCGGCAAGCGCCACCACACAGAACCAGTGCTTCGCCAATCGCATGTCGTTCTCCTCAAGAACCTGCTTGTGCAGGAGCCACGGCTGCAGGAACACGCCGTAGGGCCTGGGCGCACGGCGTGGGCGCGATCTGCCCCCAGGCATTGTGCCGCTGGGCCGAAGGCCCTCCCTCGAATGCCGGAGCGTCCATGCTTACGTTCCCAGCGCCCCCGTCGGTGGCGGGGCGGCTGCGTCTCCATCCATCCATACCACCACGCGAGGGTCCGGTTTCAGGGCGGCAGGGCACCTGACGAAATGCGCGCTCAGGCGCCGAGCAGGGCAGCCATCCTGCGCGTGGCCTCACGGATGCGCTCGATGTCCGCAGCGAACGAGAAGCGGATGCAGCCCTCGCCGCCCTCCCCGAAGGCCGGTCCCTCGACGCACGCCACGCCGGCCTCCTCCAGGAGGCGCTCGGCCAAGGCGCGCGCGTCTTGTCCCGTACCGCGCACGTCGGCGAACGCGAAGAACGAGCCCTCCGGGCGATCGCACGTCACGCCCGGGATGGCACTCAGGCCATCGACCAAGGCGTCGCAGCGCGCGGCGAAGGCCTGCACCATCGCATCCACCTCCTCGGTGGGTCCCTCGAGGGCCGCCAGCGCGGCGTGCTGCACGAAGTTCACCGCGCAGGAGTTGCTGTTCGTCATGAGCTTCTCGTACACGGGCGCGAGCTCGGCCGGCGCCACGGCGTAGCCCAGGCGCCAGCCCGTCATGCTCCACGTCTTCGAGAAGCCGTCCAGGATGATGGTGCGCTCGGCCATGCCCGGCTCGGCGGCGATGCTCAGGTGTTCCGGACCGAAGAGGATGCGCGAGTAGATCTCGTCGGAGAGGCAGACGACGTCGTGCTGCACACAGAGTGCGGCGATGCGCTCGATCTCCTCCTTGCGGTAGACGACGCCGGTCGGGTTGCCGGGACTGTTGATCACGAGCAGCTTGGTGCGCGGCCCCATGAGCGCGCCCAGCGCGTCGAGGTCGGGCCTGGTGTCCGTGCCGGAGCCGGGATGCCACGGTCGTCGCGTCGCGCCGAGCGCGTCGGTCATCGACTCGAAGATCGGGAAGCCCGGGTCGGGGTAGATGACCTCGTCGCCCGGCTCCACGAGGGCCAGGTAGGTGTAGAAGATCACGGGCTTGCCGCCCGGGGTGATCACGACCTGCGCCGGCTCGACGTCGATCCCGCGTGTGCGCGCGACGTAGCGGGCGATGCCCGCGCGCAGGGCGGGCAGGCCGGAGGCGGGCGCGTAGCCGGTGTGCCCTGCTGCCAGGGCGTCCCGGCAGGCATCCTTGATGAACTCGGGCGTCGGGAAGTCCGGCTCCCCCATCTCCAGGTGGATCACGTCGCGCCCATCGGCCTCGAGCGCCTTGGCACGCGCGAAGACACGGAAGGCGGCCTCGGTGCCCATGCGGCGGCAGCGTTCGGCGATCGGGATGCTCATCACGGGGTCCTCCACGGCGGGCTGTTCATCATGTCCGCACGAGCCCGGCCCTCCTCCGGATTGCCGACTCCCGACGCGGCTATGCTGGAGGGATGAGCGACGCCGACTTCACGCCCGTCGAGCCTGCTCCGGAGGACGGAGCTCCCGCCGCAGCGAACGCTCCCGAGCCTGCGGCTGCGGCCGAGGCACCCGGCACCCAGGTCGTCGTGCCCGCACCGGACGATCCGACCCCTGCCAAGGCAGGACCTCCGTGGCACGTCGCGCTGCGACTCAAGGTCGCCCGCGCGCTCTCGGCGCGCGGCATCGGTCCCGTCGGTCTGTCGGGCTTCGCGCTGGCACCCGCGGCTATCGGTGCGCTCGCCCTCGCCACGGACCATCCCGGGGTGGGCGGGGTGCTCGGGGCCGTGGCGGCGCTCGTCGCGTGGCTCGCCTTGGCGCCTGACGAGGCCGGCAGGACGCCCGCCTTCGCGGGGCTCGTAGCCCACGCGCTGGTGCCGCTCTGGCTCGGCGGACTCGTCGTCGACGCGGCGGGGTCGGGCACGTCGGCCCTGGCAGCGCTTGCAGCCTGGACCTCCTTCGTCCTCCTGCTGCTGCCGCTGGCACGAGCCCAAGGCGGCGAGGGCCGCATGACGCCCGGCCCCCTGCTGTGGTCCTGGGGTGAGCGCGCGGCGGCGTTGATCCTGGGCGTGCTCCTCGGCCGGGCGGGCCTGGCGATGTTCGTCACGGCCTGCATCACCACGGCGGACCTCGTCCTGCGCCTCGTCGTCCTGCACCCACCGGCCCCCGGCGGCAGCCGCCTGCCGCCTGGGCTCAGCAGGCTGTTCGGTCCGGACGGCAAGCCGCAAGCGGGCGTACGACTGGCCCTGCAGCTC
>JAHEIK010000165.1 GCA_024639415.1 Planctomycetota bacterium | reverse complement strand
CGGCGCCCTACGCCATCAGCGGCGCGATCGCCGACGACACCGTCAGCTTCCACTTCGTCAACGACGGCGAGCAGCGCCTCCGCTTCTGGAGCCAGGCCGTACCGCGCATCCGCGCCGAAGTCGCCGCACGCATTCCGCGGATCGTCGCGGGTTGATCAGCCCTCCGCCATCAGCCGTACGCCGCGTGCCAGAGGTCGAGGGCAAGACTCGGCGCGTCCACCTCGACGCCTTGGCGCGCGAAGTAGTCCGCCAGCCTCTGGATGTCGCGCGCGAACAGCTCGTACGCCTGGGGATGCCGCAGGGCGTCGACCGCCTGCGGCAGGTCGATGACCCGCAGCTCGCCCTCCCAGTAGAGGATGTTGTAGGGCGACAGATCCGCATGCACGACGTAGCACGCGAGCATGGCCTCGACGTTGCGAAGCATGCACTCGAACTGCAGCCTCGCCTCGTCGGGAGCGAGCGTGACCGCATGCAGGATGGGCGCCGCCTGGTGCTCATCCCCCACGTACTCCATGAGGATCGCATTGTGCGTGCTCTCGAGGACGCGCGGCACGTGCACGCCTCCCTCCCAGAGCGTGTCGAGCATCTCAACCTCGTGCTTGCACCAGGCACCGGCGTCGAGTGCGCGGCCGTAGCGTGAGCGCTTCTTGAGCGCCCGCGCCGTGCGATCGTCCGGGTACTTGCCCTCGGACGAGCGGATGAGGCGGCCGGTCTTGTAGAGCGAGTCGTTCTTCATCGCGCGGAACATCCGCGGCCGGAAGACCTTCGCTGCAATCAGGTCGTAGCCGGTCGCAGGGTGCGCCCGGCAGCAGTAGACGGTGGCCTCCTTGCCGCCCTTGACGCGGTAGAGGACATCGGTGAACCACTCGTCCATGTAGAAGCCGCCGAGGGAGCGCAGGATCCACTGCTTCTCCTGGCGACCGCCGGTGAACGTCGGGTGGAAGGCACCCGAGAGGTCATGTTGTTGGGTGTTCAAAACGGGAACTCCGTATGAGGACTTCGATTACGTGTCGTGAGGCGTGGGGAACGCGGACGTGGGTCGCTTGCATGACGTCTCCTTTCGGGAGTAGGGATTGCGCGCACCGCCGTACGGAAACGGACCGCGGGCGCGGGGATCGCGAGAGCCGCTGCTGCCGGATCGCGTCTATGACGCGAGGGCGAGCGGCGAAGGGGAGCGCGGCGCTCTAGTAATCTCTAGAGGCGGGCGCTCCGAGGCGCGGCGGCGCTTGCTGTGTTGATGATGTACGACATGAATACGCCTCCTTTCCGGCCTCGAGCCGAAGCTGTGTTTCGGTTGCGCTGAGCATACCCCAAGCGCGACCGTCCCGGACACACGTCCAAGGACAAGGCGTGCTACGCGTCGGGACTCGTACCCTACGGGAACACTTGGAGGACGTCGTCCGGCCCCACCGGGACGCCTTCGATGCCGTCTGCAGCGAGGACGCGCGATACGAGCGCGTCAGAGCCACCGATCACGGTGAAGCAGGAATCCCAATCGGTCGCGACGCACCACGCGCGACTCTCGGGCCACCAGTACGTCGGCGACGGGACATCGTAGTGCGCGAGGAAGCGCGGCAGGTCGCGCAGCACTCCGCGAAAGAGCCGGTCGTGCGTGTAGTCGGCGTCGAAGACGTTCTGGCACGCGAGGAACCACCACCAGAAGAAGCACGGGCCCTCGGTCTCGACAGCTCGAAGGATCGGCTCCAGGAGATCGGGGGTCAGATCCCCCTCCGCGGGTCCGAGCAGCCGCGCAGGCCAACTCCTCCCCGGCCACGCGCGATCGAGATCGCCGCCACTCAACGAACGCCCGTACGTCAGCCCAAGGTCGGCAACCAAGTCGGCCCACAGGACTCGTCGCGTGTAGCGCTCCGGATCGTCGCCCCCCATCCGTACCAGGGTCGAACCCTCCAGCAGCTTCGCAATGCGGGGGTTCTCCACCGCGGGGCCCTCATCGCGGTCCACGTCGTTCCAGGTCCGGTCGTCCTCTGCGGCCTCGGGATCCTCGAGGATCCGGTGAAAGATCTTCGCGTACGCGGGAAAGCCAGCCGGCACGAAGTCGACGGTCCGGCCCCCCGGATCCCCAGGCACTGGCTCCCCCATGGGCGAGCGAAGTCCCTCTGCCACCCAGTCGAAGGCCGTCAGATCCGTGACTTCCTCGAGGGGCACGGTCATGGCGATCAGTCGGCTTCGACCCGGTGGAACGTGCCGCGCTTGTAGTCCTTCACGACACCGGGGAAGCGCAGCGCCTTGTTGTGGATCACGCAGTAGACGCCGGGGTCGAGGATCTGCACCGCGAGCAGGGCTTCGGTGAGGTTCTGCTGGGCGTCGCTGTTGCGCAGCATGTAGGGACGCATCGCGCCCGTGAGGACCACCGGAACCCGCGGGGTGCCCAGCACCTCCACGATGCGGTCGCCCGTGCGGGCCAGCCGGTCCGTGCCGTGGACCACGATGACGCCGTCGTGGGCGGCGCTCATGCTGCCGACCGTGTTGGCGATGAGGGTGTGGTCCTCATCCGTCATGGCCTGGCTGTCCTTGTTCATGAGCGGGACCCGCACGATCTCGATTCCCTCCAGCAGGAGGGACGCCAGCATCACGTCGAGCACGGAGAGCGAGTTGTGCAGAACGCCTTCCAACTCGTCGTAGGTCTTCTCGACGGTGCCACCCGTCGAGATCAGGGCTATGCGGGAACTACTCATGGGCGCGACAGGATACGCCCGGATCTCGGTGTACAACGCGCCCAACCAAGGAGGCATGGCCGTGAAGCACCACCAACTGGCAAACGGGGGCTCGATCCCCGCCCTGGGTCTCGGCACCTGGAAGTCCACCCCCGGCGAGGTGGGCCCGGTCATCCGCGAGGCGATCCGCATCGGCTACCGGCACTTCGACTGCGCCGCCGCCTACGCCAACGAGGCCGAGATCGGCGCCGCCTTCCAGGCAGCCTTCGCCGCGGGCGACGTGGCACGCGAGGACCTGTTCGTCACATCCAAGCTCTGGAACGACGCCCACCGGGAGGCCGACGTGCGCCCCGCCCTCGAGAAGACCTTGGGCGACCTGCAGTTCGACTACCTCGACCTCTACCTCATGCACTGGCCGGTCGCGCTGAAGCCGGGCGCCTTCTTCCCCCAGTCAGCGGATGACCTCCTCAGCCTCGCCGACGTCCCGCTCCTCGAGACGTGGCGCGCCATGGAGGCCTGCCAGAAGGCCGGCCTTGCCAGGCACCTCGGTGTCTCCAACTTCAACGCGCGCAAGGTCGAGGAACTCGCCGACCAGGCAGAGGTCCCGATCGCCGCGAACCAGGTCGAGCTGCATCCCTACCTCGCACAAGACGACCTCATCGCGCGCTGTGCGGCACGCGGCGTACACGTCACCGCCTACTCCCCGCTCGGCTCCCCGGACCGCCCGGACGTGCTCAAGAAGTCGGGGGACCCCGATCTGCTTGCGCACCCCGTCATCGCAGAGGTCGCGAGCAAGCACGGCGTGTCGTCCGCGCAGATCCTGCTGGCCTGGGCCGTGCAGCGCGGCACCAGCGTCATCCCGAAGTCCGTCAACGTCGAGCGCATGACGCAGAACCTTGCGGCTGCGTCCGTCGCGCTCGATGACGCCGACATGCAGCGCCTCGCAGCTCTCGACGCCGGCTACCGCTACATCGACGGCGCGTTCTGGGCACCGGAGGGCTCGCCCTACACCGTCGACGATCTCTGGGACTGATCGGCCCGCGGCGTTCCCTACGGCGCCTTGTACGTGAGGGACGAGACCAACTGCGTGAAGCCCGCGACCACGTCGGCGCGGTCCTCGTCCGCCACCTGAGCGATGACGAAGCACACGTGAGCGCCGCAGACCTTGCGGCGGTAGTTGCGCGTGTGAGGCACCGTCTCGCCCATGAGGGAGATCGAGAACGTCTCGGTGAGCATCTCGTAGCCGTCGGAGGTACTCACGTTGCCAAAGGAGGAGGCTGAGAGCGTGCCCGTCTTGGTCGCCGCAGCCGACTGCTTGGAGAACCCCTCGGCGTATCCACGCAGATCGGCGGCATCGGCCGCGGGGAACAGCTGCACCACGACGAGCGCATCACCCGGCTCCTCCACGAAGAGGTAGCGGAACGGGCCGGCCTCTGCGTCCTCCGTAACCTCCCAGTTGCCCGGCATCTCGAACTGTAGTCCGTCCTTCGCATACGCGTTCGGGTTCTCGGTGTCGGCGACCTCGCCGCCACAGCCGAGGAGTGAGGGGACCAACGCCACCGCCAAGACGCACACGAGAGGGTAGGTTCGCATCACGGACTCCACACGGCCGACCGCCGTGGCCCGAGCGTAGGGAGCCGGAGGACATGGCGCCAGACCCACCTGCTGGGACCCATCGCTTGGGGTATGCGCTGGTCAACCAAGACCGCGCAGGTCCAGTGTCGAGCAGGAGCACACGCAGGCAGCACGAGCCCGTGCTCGGCAAAATGGCTTCCCGCGCGCGAGGCGCGAACGGCTATCAGATTTCGACGAGAACCGCCCGGCGATCCGTGTCTCTCAAGAAGGTAGCGCCGCCCCCAGGAGACATCATGACCATCGACCGCCTGCTCCGCGGCATCGCGGGCTTCTTCATTCTCGCCTCCATGGCTCTCGCGGGAACCCAGGGCCAAGCGCCGCTCGGCAACGTGACCTGGCTCTGGCTGACCGCCTTCGTGGGCCTGAACCTACTCCAGTCCGCCTTCACCAACTGGTGCCCGATGATGGCGCTGCTGCGCAGGCTCGGGGCCCGCGACTGCCCGACGAACACGGAGCCGGGGACGTAGTCAACCGGACCGCCCTGCCTGCTTCGGAGGGAGTTGCCGGTAGATTCGTTGGGGCATGTCCCTGCTCACCGTCCAAGGCCTGTCGCGCGAACCCTGGTTTCGTGACTTCCAACTCGAGGTCGCCGAGGACGAGATCGTCGTCCTGCGCGGGCCGAGCGGATCCGGCAAGACGCTGCTGCTGCGCGCGATCGCCGACCTCGACCCCCACGACCACGGGGCGGTCACGTTGGAGGGCGTCGATCGATCGACGCTGAGCGCGCCGGCGTGGCGCAGCCGCGTGCTCTACGTCCACCCGGACGGCCCCCGGCTGCCCGGCACCGTCGCCGACAACGTCGAGGCCGTGAACGCACTTGCCGTGCGCGGCGGCGCGACGGGCGACGCCACACTCGAGGGGCTTCGCGCCGATGCCGAAGCCGAGCGCCTGTCGAGCGGGGAAGCGCACACGCTCGCGCTCACCCGCGCTCTCGCCTGCGAACCCACCGTGCTCCTGCTGGACGAACCCACGGCGTCGATGGACCCGCAGCGTGCGCGCGTGTGGGAGGAGCGCCTCGTGAGCTGGGTCGCGGATGCGCGGGCCATCGTATGGATCACCCACGAAGACGGACTGGCCGAGCGCCTCGGCGCCCGGGTGGTGCGCTTCCCGTGATGGCGCTGATCTCCCTCACGCCGCTGGACCTCGCGCTGGCGTCCCTGCTCATCCTGGTCAACGCCGGGATCGGCATCGCCCTGCGCCTTGGCATCGGGCGCCGCATCCTCGTCGCGGCGACGCGCTCGGTCGCCCAGCTGCTGCTGCTCGGCCTGGTGCTCGTCTGGGTGTTCAAGCAGGAGGGACCCTGGGCGGTCCTCTTGATGATGGCGATCATGATCGCGCTCGCCGGCTTCGAAGCGGTCCGCCGCACGACGCATCGCGTACCCGGCATCTACGCGATGAGCATGGGCGTGATGCTGGCGAGTTCGCTCGTGATCACGCTGTACGGACTCACTGCCGTCATCGGCACCAAACCCTGGTACCAACCGCAGTACGCCATCCCGATCCTCGGCATGGTGCTGGGCAACACGCTGAACGGCATCGCCTTGGGGCTGGAGACCGTCCTCGACGGTTTCCGCAGGGACCGCGTGCAGATCGAGATCCTGCTGGCACACGGCGCAACGCCCGCCGAGGCCTCACGCGACGTCGTGCGCCGTGCCGTGCGTGTCGGCATGATCCCCATTCTCAACGCGATGGTCGCCGCGGGTGTGATCAGCATCCCCGGCATGATGACGGGACAGATCCTGGCCGGCGGGGATCCCGGTGACGCCGCGCGCTACCAGATCTTCATCCTGTTCGCGATCGCAGGTGGCGTGGCGCTGGGAACGATGGGCGTGGTATTCGGAGCACGGCGTCTCGTCTTCGACGACCGCGCACGCCTCCGGGTGGACCGCATGCATCGCACCCGGGACGCCAGTACCGCCTGACGGCAGCAAGGCGAGACCGCCCCAAGCGCCCCTCGCAGAAGTCTCGATTTCGCACCGCGACGCCGGATCGGGTTCGTATGCTGCGGCCCGTGGCCAACAAGTTTCGCATCCGTACCAGCCTGCTAACGATGCTCGTGTCGCTGATTCTCGTCCTGGCTACCGCTCTCTTGCTGGTCAGCTACATCGCTGGGCAGAAGATCGCCGAGGACCTGGGCGGCCGCTATCTCGAGAAGACGCGCGACGTCGTGAGCAAGGAACTGGACGGCTTCTTCCTACCCGTCATGACGGTGCTCAAGAGCGCACGGGTGTGGGCACGGGAGGGCGTCGTCGAACCGCTCGACATGGAGGGCTCCAACGCGGTCTATCTCCCGCTGCTCGAGTCCTATCCACAGGTCACGTCCATCGCGACCGGGAACGAGAAGGGCTACAGCTACCGCCTCGGCGCATCGAAGGGCAACTACAAGGTTCGCCTGACCTACGCGTGGAAGCCGGGCCGGCCCGCGGACTTCCGCATCGTGACGCCCGCTGGCGAGTTGGTGAAGGCGTACCACGAGGAGAGCCAGAAGTTCGACCCGCGTCTGCGGCCTTGGTACGTCGGCGCGAAGGAGCACTACGAGAAGGCGGGCAGCGCGGCGGCGGCAGACATCTTCTGGACTGCACCCTTCATCCTGAACACGAGCAAGAACCCGGGCATCGCTGCGGCGCTTCCCTTCGAGGGCCCGAAGAACGACGTCTACATGATGACGTTCAACTTCATGCTCACGAAGCTGTCGAACTTCACGGCCTCGTTGCGGCCGAGTCCGAACGGCATGGCACTGGTTCTGACCGAGGAGGGCCGCGTCGTGGGCTTCCCGGCCACGGAGGCCTATCCGACGGCCGAGGCGCGTCTGGCCCGCATCAAGGAACTCGACAACCAGATGCCGCATCTCGACGAGGTCGGGCAGCCGGTCCTCGCGCAGGCGCGGTCCCTCTGGGGCGAGATCTTCGCGGAGCAAGGAACCGTGCGGCGGCGCATCGACGTGGACGGCGAGCCGTGGCGCACCATGTTCGAGCCGTACCAACTGGCGGACGGCCCGAAGCTGTGGATCGGCGTGGCCGTACCCGAGGCCGATTTCCTCGCCCAGGTGCGCGAGCAGCAGCGCCTGATTCTGCTTGTGTCGGCTCTGGCACTGCTCGGAGCCCTCCTGCTCGCCATGTGGCTCGCCCGGACCTACAGCCGGCCGCTGCGCAAGCTCGCCGTAGAGAGCCGACGCATCACGTCCCTGGACCTGACGCCGGGTGAGCCGATCGAGTCGCACGTGCTCGAAGCGCACGAGCTGGCCGACGCGCAGGAGAACATGCGCACGGCGCTCGACAGCTTCGCCCGCTACATCCCGACGGAGGTCGTCCAGGAGCTGCTCAAGCGCGGCGAAGCCGCGCAGCTGGGCGGTCGCGCGCTTCCGGTGAGCCTGCTGTTCACCGACATCCGCGGCTTCACCACGATCAGCGAAGGCATGACGCCTGACGAGCTCTCGACCCACCTGTCCGAGTACTTCGAAGCGATGCTGACGATCATCGGCGAAGAGCACGGCACCGTGGACAAGATGATCGGCGACGCGATCATGGCGATGTGGGGTGCGCCTGTGGAGCGCGACGACCATGCGCGCCTC
>JAHEIK010000164.1 GCA_024639415.1 Planctomycetota bacterium | reverse complement strand
CTTGCACGTGCCCTTCGGCGTGCCCACACGCCTGCACATGCGCAGCAAGGACTACATCTACACGCTGCATCTGCCCGGACAGGATGAACGCCAGGTCGCCATCCCCGAGCTCGACTTCGATATCTTCTTCACGGAGGAAGACGCGGGCGAGTACCCCATGCGCGGCGACCAGATGTGCGGGTTCTCGCACGAGAGTCTCATTGGACGCCTGTACGTCGAGACCGAAGCCCGCTACTGGGATGCCCTCGATCGCATCCGGTCGCCGGAGTAGATCCCTGATGGGCCTCCGCGCCGCGCAGCCCCTCGCGGCGTTGCTTCTGCTGCTGCTGGCCTCGGCGTGCGGCGGCGACGAGCCGGCTACGAACGGGCAGCGCCCGGGTCGGCCAGCGCGCAAGGGTCCTGTCGTCTACGGCAGGGCACCCGACTTCCAGTTCGTAGACCAGCGCGGGCAGCGCTTCAGCACCGACGCCATGGTCGGGCGGGTCTGGGTCGCCAACTTCTTCTTCAGCCGCTGCAAGTCGATCTGCCCCGTGCAGATGGCACGCTTGCTGTCTACGCAATCAGCGCTCGAGGACCACCCGCAGCGCGAAGACATCCACTTCGTCAGTGTCAGCGTCGACGGAGGCCACGATCAGCCCGCCGTCCTCCAGGCCTACGCCGAGAAGAACGGCGTCGACGGAGACCACTGGAGCCTCGTGACGGGGTCGCGGCGCGACGCCTGGTTGCTCAGCACGGGAGGCTTCCGCATCCCTTCCGGCGAGGACCCCGCGGACGCCAACGTTCCTCCCGGGCACAGCGGCTTGTTCGTCGTCATCGATCGGCGCGGGCGGATCCGGAACCTGATCGACAGCCAGGCCACCGACAGCGCGACCAAGCTCACCGCCGCCCTGAAGGAACTGGCCGCCGAGCCCCGACCGCGGCGCATCGTCGTCCCGGATCACATCCTGGACGTGACGTGGCTGGAGGAGGTCGCTGCGAAGCAGCGCGCCGCGGCCAAGACGTGGAAGGTCCGCCATGACTTCCAGTTCCGCGATAGCCGCCTGGCGAGCGGCATCAGCTTCAAGCACCGCATCGTGGACGACAGCGCCAAGCGCTACAAGGCCGTGCACTACGATCACGGCAACGGCGTGGCGGTGGCCGATGTCGATGGTGACGGCCTCTACGACATCTACTTCTCGAACCAGGTCGGCAGCAACCAACTCTGGCGCAATCTTGGCAACGGACGCTTCGAGGACATCACGGACGAGGCAGGCGTTGCCGTCAAGGATCCCGTCGGCGTGACGGCGTCGTTCGCGGACACGGACAACGACGGCGATCCGGACCTCTACGTGACGACCGTCCGCGGAGGGAACTACTTCTTCGTCAACGACGGGAAGGGCGTCTTCGAGGATCGGACGCAGGCCTCCGGCCTGTCGTACAGCGGCCACTCGAGCGCAGGCGTGTTCTTCGACTACAACAAGGACGGGCTGCTCGACCTGCTGCTCTGCAACGTCGGCGTGTACACGCAGGACGAGAAGGTCGCGGTCATCGACGACTCCACGACGGCCGCGCTGGAGTCCGGACCTTTCGAGTACTACCTCGGGCACCTGGACGGGTTCAGCGGCCACCTGAAGCCCAAGCGCAATGAGCGACTCATCCTCTACCGCAACATGGGCGGCAACCGCTTCAAGGACTTCAGCAAGAAGCTGATGCTCGACGACGTCTCGTGGAGCGGTGCGGCGACTCCCATCGATGCGAACGGGGACGGCTGGCTCGACCTGTACGTCCTGAACATGCAGGGACACGACCAGTACTACGAGAACGTGCTCGGCGGCATGTTCGAGCGCAAGAGCAGCGAGGTCTTCCCCAAGACGCCCTGGGGCTCGATGGGCGTCAAGGTGTTCGACTACGACGCGGACGGTGACTTCGATCTCTACCTCACCGACATGCACAGCGACATGAGCAACCGTGTCGACCCAAACGACGAGAAGAAGAAGTCGACCATGCTGTGGGCGCCGCAGCTCACGCGAGCCGACGGCAACGACATCTGGGGCAACGCGTTCTTCCGTCGTGAGGCGGACGGCACGTACCGCGAGGTCTCGGATCAGATCGGGGCCGAGACCTACTGGCCCTGGGGCATCAGCGTCGACGACCTCAACGCGGACGGCTACGACGACGTGTTCGTGACCACCGGCATGAACTACCTCTTCCGCTACAGCACGACGCCCGTCCTGCTGAACGACGGGGGCCGGGGCTTCGTCGACAGCGAGTTCGTCCTCGGCGTCGAGCCCCGTGTGGGGCCGCTCTTCAAGCCCTGGTTCGACGTGGCGTGTGGCGACGGCGAGGACGGCGACCATCAGGCCTGCAAGGGCCAGGACGGCCCCGGCGTCGTCTGGGCACCGCTCGCGAGCCGCTCGTCGGTGATCTTCGATCTCGATGACGACGGCGATCTCGACATCGTGACGAACGACTTCAACTCCCCGCCGCGCGTGCTGCTCAGCGACCTATCCACACGCGGCGACGTCCACGCCATCAAGGTCCGCCTGCGTGGCCGCACGTCGAACCGCGACGGCCTCGGCGCGATCGTGCGCGTGCACGTCGGCGGCAAGGTCTTCTCGAAGGTCCATGACGGCCAGTCGGGCTACATCTCGCAGAGCTCGAAGCCGCTCTACTTCGGGCTGGGCAAGCACGCGGAGGCCGACAAGATCGAGGTCACGTGGCCCTCGGGCACGAAGCAGACGATCGTGAAGCCCGCTCCCATCCGGGGGCTGCTGCTCATCGAGGAGCCCGCGCGCTAGGCACGCCTCCAGAGCAGGGTCCCCGCTTGCTTGCCCTGGTTGTGACTCCGCACGATGGCCTGCGCCTCGTCGTGCGTGCATCCCAGCAAGAGCTTCAGCTCGACGTCCTGCTTGTGCGCATCGACGGTAAGCACGACGCCGACGAGCTTGCGAGCAGGCAGGCTGCCGAGCCACACGTCGAGGCCTTCCCCATCCCCGCCCGTGGTCCCTGCGAGGTAGCCGTAGCCGTACGGGTAGACGAAGTCCGGGAAGCGCGGATGCGTGCTCCCCGCCGGGCGGTCGATCACGAGGTCGGCGGCTCCGACGAGCGCGTCCAACTGCTCCCAGAATCGACCCTCCATGGCAGCCATCCTGCCCGCGACGAAACAACTGGGCCAAACGAACAACGGCCCGAATCGGCGGCGCTTCCCACGGGAAACTCCGAGATGGAGAGCCCCGGGAAGGGGATCACAGACCCGCTTCATCGACGCGCGACATTTCGTAGGGCGAACGCGATTCGGGAGGATCCTACGCGCCGACTCCAACCCGTGAGGTGACCCGTGTCGCAGCACTATCTGGATCGTCTCTTCGAGCCCCGCTCGATCGCACTCTTCGGTGCGAGTGTCCGCCCCGAGAGCGTCGGCGGCCGGGTGTTCGAGAACCTGCTTCGCGGCGGTTTCGAAGGACCGATCTACCCCATCAACGCCCGCCACGACAAGGTCCAGGGCAAGCAGGCCTACGCCTCGATCGCCGACATCGGCAAGCCGGTGGACCTCGCCGTGTTCGCAACGCCGGCCAGGACCGTGCCCGAGCTCCTGCATCAGGCCGGCGAGCACGGCGTGCGTGCGGCCATCGTGCTCTCCGCCGGCTTCGGCGAAGGGGAAGGCGGCGGCAGCGAGCACCAGCAGGCCTTGATGCAGGAAGCACGGCGCTACGGCATCCACCTCGTAGGGCCCAACTGCCTGGGGATGATCACGCCACGGCTGGGCATCAACGCCACCTTCAGCAAGAACGACGCGAAGCCCGGCTCGCTGGCCCTCGTCTCCCAGTCGGGCGCCATCTGCACAGCCATCCTCGACTGGGCGGCGGCGCGACCGATCGGCTTCTCGTCAATCGTCTCGCTCGGCTCGATGGCCGACGTCGACTTCGGCCAGGTGCTCGACTACCTGGCGCTCGACCCCAACACCCAGAGCATCCTGCTCTACGTCGAGGGCATTCGCACGGCGCGCAAGTTCGTCAGCGGACTGCGCGTCGCGGCGCGCTTCAAGCCGACGATCGTGGTGAAGGCCGGACGCCATGAAGCCGGGTCTCGCGCGGCCATGTCGCACACGGGGTCCTTGGTCGGTGCGGACGACGTGTTCGAGGCGGCACTGCGGCGCACGGGCGCCGTACGCGCCATGTCCATCGAGCAGCTCTTCGCCGCGGCGCAGTTCCTCTCCATGCACCACCAGGTCGGCGGCGACAACCTCGCCGTCGTCACCAACGCGGGCGGCCCCGGTGTCCTCGCGGCGGACCGGGCCGTCGACGTCGGCGTGAACGTGCCCGAACTCAGCCCGGAGAGCGTCGAGAAGCTCAACGCGGTCCTGCCCGCCTCGTGGTCGCACAGCAACCCGATCGACATCCTCGGCGACGCCACCTCGGAGCGCTACGAGGCCGCGCTCGACGCCTGCCTGGCCGACCCGACGATGAACGGCACGCTCGTCATGCTGACGCCGCAGGCGATGACCGAGCCCACGGAGATCGCGCAGGCCGTCGCCGAGCGCGCAGCCAAGGCAAAGAAGCCCGTGCTCACCTGCTGGATGGGCGAGCAGCTGGTCGGCGCAGGCCGCAACCTTCTCGAAGCCAAGCGCATCCCGACGTTCACCTCCCCCGAGGGCGCCGTGGAGGCGTTCGGCTATCTCGCGCAGTACCGCCGCAACCAGCAGATGCTCCTGCAGGTCCCGGGGCCGCTCTCGCGCGGCATGACGGACCTCGACCTCGAGGGCGCCCGACTCGTCATCGAGGGCGCGATGTCCGAGGGGCGCCGGACGCTCAGCACGAGCGAGTCGAAGGCCGTCTTCAGCGCCTTCGGAATCCCCGTGATGCCGTCCATCGATGCGCGCAGCGCGAACGAGGCACTCGTCGCCGCGCGGACCCTGGGCTTCCCCGTGGCGATGAAGATCAACAGCCACAACATCACGCACAAGTCGGACGTGAACGGCGTCCGCCTCGGCATCGGCAGCGCGCACGACGTACGCACGACGTTCAACGAGATGGTTGCCGATGTGAAGGCCGTGCAGCCCGACGCGATCGTCGAGGGCATCACGGTCGAGAAGATGTACCGCCATCCCCACGGGCGCGAGGTGCTGGTCGGGGTGCTGCGTGATCCGGTGTTCGGCCCTGTCGTGACGTTCGGCGCCGGCGGGACGGCCGTCGAGGTCATGCGTGACCGCGCCGTGGACCTCCCCCCGCTCAACACGTTCATCGCACGCGAGATGATCCAACGCACCCGCATCTCGAAACTGCTGGGGGAGTTCCGCAACCTCCCGCCTGCCGACATCGACGCCCTCGTGAGCATCTTGCTGCGCGTCTCCGGCATGGTGTGCGAGCTGCCGCACATCCTGGAGCTCGACATCAACCCGCTCATCGTGGATGAGACGGGAGCGGTCGCGCTCGACGCACGCATCGGCGTCGACTACCCCGAGCCCAACGTGGGCCGCTACGACCACGTCGCGATCCACCCCTACCCGAGCCTGCACGAGTCGAAGCTGCAGCTCGGAGACGGCACGGACATCACCATCCGCCCGATCCGCCCCGAAGATGCGGAGATGGAGCAGGAGTTCATCCGCGCGCTCTCGCCCGAGGCGAAGTACTTCCGCTTCATGCGCAGCCTCAACGAGCTGACGCCGGAGATGCTGATCCGCTTCACGCAGATCGACTACGACCGCGAGATGGCCTTCATCGCCACGACGGTCGACCCCGAGACGCACAAGGAGATCGAGATCGCCGTCGGCCGCTACGTGGTCAACCCGGACGGCCGGACCTGCGAATTCGCGCTCGTCGTGTCCGACAAGCACCGCCGCCAGAGCATCGGAAACCGCATCATGATGGCTCTCATGGAGTCTGCGAAGCGCCGCGGCCTGCGCGCCATCGAGGGCGAGGTGCTCTCGAACAACGAGCCCATGCTGCACCTGATGCGGCGCCTGGGCTTCAGCATTCGCACGAGCGACGAGGACCGGGGCATCCAACTGGTCGTAAAGGACCTCTGACGTAGGCGGGTGGGCTCCCGGGCCTGTAGCATGCGCCGTGGAGGTCCCATGCGCTTGGCTCTGCTGCCCCTGCTCTGCGCCGCCGCCCTGCTCGCCGGCTGTCAGACACCGCTCTACGTAGGACAGCCCGACCCCGTCATCGCACCCCGTGGCTGGAGCCCCGGCGCCGTCGTGACGCCGGAGGACTGTCGCTGTGTCACGTGGCAGTGCGGCCCGCAGCGGGAGCGCCTGTGGCGCCGCTGGCAGGTCGAGCTCGAGGTCGGCCCCGTCTGGCAATCGCGCAACGACGTGGCGATCCCGGGCGACACGGGCACCCGCTTCGCCCTGGACGACGTCACGGGCGCGGGACCGTTTCCGTACGGCCGGGTGATCGTGGACTACCAGCTCGGCAAGCGTCACAGCCTGCGCGCGCTCGCGGCTCCGCTCGAGCTGAGCGACACCGGAACCCTCGACCAGCCCGTGTCGTTTCGTGGATCGACCTTCGCCGCGGGGCTGCCTACGAAGGCGACCTTCCGCTTCAACTCCTACCGCCTGACGTACCGCTACCTCCTCGGCTGCGGCTGCGACTGGTCGCTGCACATCGGCGCCACGGCCAAGATCCGCCACGCGAAGATCCAGCTCGAGCAGGGCGCGCTCAACGAGACGAAGTACGACCTGGGCTTCGTGCCCCTGCTGCACCTCGCCTTCGAGAAGCGCCTCGCGCCGCGCTGGCGGTTCCTGGCGGACGTGGACTTCGCTGCCGCCCCCCAGGGCCGCGCCATCGACTTCGCAGCCAAGCTCTACTACGACGTGAACGACCGCTGGAGCCTGGGCCTGGGCTACCGGACGATCGAGGGCGGCGCTGACAACGACAACGTGTACACGTTCTCGTGGTTCCACCAGGCCGTGCTCTCGGCGAGCTACCGCTTCTGATCGGACCCGTGCTCGCAGGGCATGCGCACTGGTAGCCTGCCCTCGATGCGTGTCCTCGTCACCGGAAGCAGCGGCCTCGTGGGAAGCGAGCTGACTGCCTGCTTGACAGCGGCCGGTCATCAGGCGCTCCCCTTCGACCGCACCGAGGGGCACGACGTGCTGGGGACCATCCCGGGCGAGATCGACGCCGTGATCCACGCTGCGGCCTGCATGGACGACGAGCCCGAGCTGTGGGAGGTCAACGTCCAGGGCACGGCCAACGTGCTCGCGGCGGCGCGCGGGAAGCGCGTCGTCTTCCTCAGCAGCGTGGACGTACTGGGCGTGTTCAAGGGGGAGCGCGCGCCGGACTACCTCCCGCTGGACGATGACCACCCGTGCTACGCGACGACGGACTACGGCCGCTCCAAGGTCGAAGCCGAGGCCCTCTGCCAACGTCACGACGTCACGACGGTCACGCTGCGCCCCCCGGGCGTGTGGTCGGAGGCCACCTACGGCTGGATCGAAGCGCAGCGCGCGAAGCGCGCCTCGTTCGAGTGGAGCCCGTTCTGGGAGTACGGCGCCTTCCTCGACGTGCGCGACCTCGCACGGGCCTGCATGGCCGCTCTGACGTGCCCGCTCGAGGACCACGCGACGTGGCTGGTCGCAGCACAGGACATCACCACCTCGGGTCGGACAAGCCGCGAGCTGGCGAGCTTCGTCCATCCCGACGTCGCGTGGCGCGGAGGCAGCGAGTACGACGACGATCCGTACCGCTCCCTGATCGACACCGGACCCGCGGAGCGGGGGCTCGGGTGGGAGGCTCAGTACCGCTGGCAGGACCGCCGCTAGCCGACCAGCCGCGCGTCGTGCAGCCGGTACGCAAGGTCGCGGATGCGGTCCCGGTCCTCGAGGCGCTCGAGCAGCTCCGCAGGCAGCGCATCCTCGCCATGCTCCGCGCCCCACATCCCGCCGGCCATGGCGCCGATCGTGTCGGTGTCGCCGCCGAGCGAGACGACG
>JAHEIK010000163.1:5876-7919 GCA_024639415.1 Planctomycetota bacterium | reverse complement strand
GCAGGATCAGCGCGGGATGATCGCCCTTGGGCTTCTTCGACGTGAGGTCGAGCGCCTCCGGGGCGACGTCGACCTTGGCGCTGCCGAAGCGTTTCAGCAGGAAGCCGCGCACGGCCGGGTCCTGCACGGCGGTCTTCAGCGTCATGCCCTTGGGCGCGGTGCGTACGGCGAGATGCAACTCCGCGCCGAGGCCCTCGGGTGCTGTGCCGTCCTTCGTCTTGGTCAGGCGGCGTGTCGCGCCCTTGACGATGCCCAGCGCCTTCCAATCAGGGCGCGGCTTCAGCCAGGCCCACGGCGGCGAGGGGTGATCCGGGATGACGACCTCGGCGCCAACCTTGGGGTCATCCCAGACCTTGTCGGCGTTCGCGCAGGGACAGGTCCCGAGAATACAGCCCACAACGAGCAGCCAGGCGACACGCGCGATACGAGTCTTCCTTTGCGTCTTTGCTCTCTCTGCGTCTTGGATTGATCGCGCTCGCGCGATCAATCCCTGAACTTCAGACCGAACTCCCACGACTCGAGCGTCTTGCGCAGCGCCGTGCCCCACTTCTTGGTGGCTTCCCCGTAGAAGCTGACGAAGACGCGGTAGGAGTGCGCGCGGCCGCGGAAGGCGAAGCGCACGATCGTCTCGTGGCCGGGGTAGCGCGGACGCTTGCCCGACATGACGCCCCGCACCGCCTCCGAGACCTTGCCCTTCTTGCCGATGTTCTTCTGCTTGACCTTCTCGCAGAAGCCGAACTTCTTGATCATGTCCGCCGCGTCGACTTCGACCGGGCGCTTCTTGCCGTCCTTGATGACCACCCGGCGCGCCTTCTCGTCTTCGAAGTACGGCAGGGTCATGAACGTCTTCACACCCTTGGTCATGGGCTTCTTGGGCCACTTGTAGGTGATGAGGTCGCCCTTGGGGTGGTTCACGGTGAAGTTCTGCCACCAGCTTGCCGTCATCCACTTGATGATGTTCGCGGGCTTGCCCGCGACGCCGTCCGTGTACTGGATGGTGGGGGGCGCGTAGATGTAGAAGGCGTAGCCGCCCTTCTGGTCTGCATCGCTGCACTTGAGCTCGAGGAAGTCCTTCTTCTCGTCGTCGGTGATGTCCTCGCGCTTGAGCTTCTTGTCGATCGTGATGCGCCAACGCTGTGCACGGTTCTCGAGGACCTCGTCCTCGCGCTCCTCTTCCTTCTTGGCCTCGTCCTTCTTCTCCTCGTCGTCGCCCTTCTTCTCGGGGCCCTTCGTCTTCTTGTCGTCCTTCGAGCTGATGAGGCGCAGGCAGTTGGCCTCGAGATAGTCCAGGTCGTAGACGAGGCCGTCGTCGTCGTCCTCGGTGGGGAACGCGTACATGCGCAACAGGTAGAGCCGTCCGCGCGCCACGGCGATCAGCAGGTAGCCCGTGCACGCCGCCTTCTTGGCCTTGAGGTTGGCCGCGGTGCCCTCCGTGCGCAGCACGATGGCCGGGTGGCCTTCGGGGTTCGTGCCCGACTCGATCGTCACCTCATCAGTATCGATGTCGCCCTCGCTGCCCTTGAAGCGCGTGAGGAGGAAGCTGCGTACGTCCTCGTCCTCGGCCGCAGCGGCGAGCGTCATGCCTTCCGGAGCCTTGCGTACGGCCAGGTGCATCAGCGCGCCCTGGCCGTCGGCGGGCTCCTTGGTCCGCTTGAGCTTCGTGAGGGAGCGGCGGGCCCCCTTGAGGATGCCGGCCTTCGTCCACTGGGCGTTGAAGTTGAGCCACTCCCAGGGCGCGGGCGCATCGGGGATGCTCAGGAGGACGTTGTCCTTGGGGCTGTCCCACTCCTTGGCTTCCGCCGCGGGCGGGGTGAGCACGAGCGCGCCGACCGCAAAGACGGTCAGCAGGAGAGCGCAGGACGCAAGTCGGACGAAGCGCCGACCATGGGTGCGTGTGGACACGGGTTTGCCTCCGACTGCCTGGGCGCGCGTTACTTGTTGAACTTGACGCCCTTCTTGATGGCCTTGGCGACCTTCTTGAGCTTGGACTCGGCGTCGACGCCGATGTACTGCATCTTGAACCAGAGCATCGTCTGCTTGTAC
>JAHEIK010000163.1:0-5866 GCA_024639415.1 Planctomycetota bacterium | reverse complement strand
CGGCGAGGTGGCCCGCGAACTCGTAGGTGAAGCCCTTGGCCTTGCCGAACTTGCCCTTCTTGTACTTGAGCTTCTTGCCCACGCCCGAGCCGAGATCGGCCTTCTCCCCGGCGCCCGCTTCCCAGTCCTGGGCGCGCTTCTCGATGAACTTCTCGGGGTCCGGGTTGGCCTGGTTGGACACGTTGAGCCGGAAGGTGCGGATCTCGAAGTAGATGTAGGCCTTGCCGTCTTCCGTGCGGCCTTCACCGACGAACCTGAGGTCGCGGTTCATGCTGTCGCCGGCCTTGATGTGCGAGATGCCGACGGGCTTCTCGAACTTGTAGCCCGGGCCGGCGTACGTCTTCTCCTTGTCGAGGTCCTCGCCACGCTGGCCCGCGTAGTCGGGGACCATGCCCAGGAGGGGGCCGCGCACGTCCTCGACGGTGTTGGCGAAGTGGATGCCGGCGAGCGCTCGACCGACGTACGGCGCCATCTGCTTGTAGGCGTCGGTGTGGCCCATGACGCGGGCGCGGACCAGGTACAGCTTCTCGCGCAGGACGGTGGCGAAGACCATCAGGATCAGGCGGTGCCCCTTCTTCTTGCCCTCGAACTTGATGTACGCCGCCTTGTGGTTGCCGAACTTGACGCTGTCCTTGGTGCGCGTCTTGCCCGTCTCGACCTCGTCGAGCATGCCCCAGCGCTCGGTGACTTCCTTCTTGGCGTGGCCGCCCTTGATCCAGTTGACGGGCTTCCAGCCCGGCGTCGCCTTCTGGATGATGATGTCCAGGAAGCACACGTTGTGATCGGGCGTGTTCTTCTCGAACTCCTGCTTCTTGCGCTTGACCTTCGCGCCCGCCCACAGGAAGCGGCCGCCCTCGGCCTTGGCGTCGTCGATCGCGCCCATCCAGTGGAACTGGGACTTCTTCGACAGCTTCCACTCGAAGTTGTGGTTCGGGATCGAGACCTTCGCGCCCTCGCGCTTGGGGCCCTTCGCCGGCCACTCGAGCCCGTCTTCGGAGTCGCCGGCGCTGCCGCCGCCATTGCTTCCGGCACCGTCGTTCCCTTCGGAGCCGCCTGCACCCTCGACTTCCTTCATGGTCTCGACGGTGTCCTTGCCGCCTGCACCCTTGAGCAGGCGGAAGCCGGCGCGGACCTCGTTGATCTCGTCGGCGACGCTGTTGTGGGCGTCGTGCCAGCAGCGCATGAGCAGCTGGTAGAACTTGCCGTTTGCCACGATCACGTACTTGCGGAAGTGACCTGTCGCGCCGCCGTCCGCCGCGATGCGCTGGACGACGACCTTGCCCTTCACGCCGGAGACCGTCGAGTCGAGCGTCTTGGAGGCGGCGACCGAGCCCATGCCCTCGCCGCCGGCCTGCTTGAGCTCGGCGACGCGGTCGGCCAGGCCCAGGCCGTCCGTCGCCTTGGAGTAGGCCCAGATCTCGACGGAGGCCGAGCTGCACTCGACCTTCGCGAAGAAGCCCGCGCCCTTCTCACCGGCCGAAACCGGGCTGAAGCTCCAGCCGTCGGGGAGCTTCCAGTTGACCCCCGCAGCCTTGAACTCCTTGGCCTCCCCGGCGAACGCCGGGGCCACCGACAGGGCCATGCTCAGCGCAAGCAGCAGGAGGACAGGGCGCAGGATTGCCGAAGGGACGGTGGGCAGCAGACGGCGCATGGCGCCTCCTCTCGCAGCGAGCGACGCTCGGGGAACCGTACGGGACCCCATCCTAACGCGCGCGGCGCCCGGTTGCGGACCCTGGCAGGGCGAATGCAAGCCGTCTGCGGGCCGGAAGGGTCTTTCGACACCCCCGGCGGCTCCCCGGGACGCCCCGGCGGATGACGGGCGTTACGCCTCGGTAGCGCCCTCATCCTCCGTGCCATCTGCGGTGCCGTCCTGGGCGTCGTCCGCGGCGCCCTCAGCGGACGCGTCCGCCGTCTCGCCCGTGGCCTCCTCCGCGGCTTCCTCTGCGCCCTCATCGTCTTCCGGGCGCACCCACGCCATGGAGACGAGTCGGTCGCCCTCGGGCAGCGCGATGGCCTTCACGCCGGCCGTCGCCCGGCCCATGACGCGGAACTGGTCGCTGTTCACAGACATGCGGATGGTCTTGCCGCCCTCGGTGATGAGGATGATCTCGTCGCCGTCGAGCACGGAGCGGGCTGCCGCTACGTCGCCGTTGCGGCGCAGGCCCTCCGTGGAGATGTTGCGCAGCCCCAGGCCGCCACGGCCCTGGACGCGGTAGTCGTTGAACGCGCTGCGCTTGGCATAGCCGCCCTCGCAGACGGTGAGCAGCGTGCTCTCATCATGCGCGTCGTCGTCCGCGATGGCCATGCCGACCACGCGATCGCCGTCGCGCAGCTTGATGCCGCGGACACCGCGCGCCACGCGGCCCATGGCGCGCACCGCACCGACCGGGAAGCGGATCGACATGCCCTTGGCCGTCACGAGGACCACGTCCTGGTCGTCGCTGACCAGCGCGGTGCCGATCAGGGCGTCGCCCTCCATGATCTGCGTGGCGATGAGCCCGCCGCGGTGGAGGTTGCGGTACTCGGTCAGTCGGGTGCGCTTCACATAGCCCGTGCCCGTGACGAACAGGATCGAGCGCTCGTCGCCGTCGATGGCCGCGGCGAAGCCGGACGTCTCCTCACGGATCGGGAGGATCGTGTTGATGCGCTCGCTCGGATCCATGCTGAGGAAGTTGATGGCGGCGCGGCCCTTCGCGTAGCGACCGAGGTCGGGCAGCGAGTAGACGCGCTCCTTGTAGACCTTGCCGGCGTCGGAGAAGCACAGGATGAGGTCGTGGGTGTTGGCCACGAGCAGGTGCTCGACGAAGTCGCCCTCCTTGGACTCCGTGCCCTTGATGCCCTTGCCGCCGCGGCGCTGCTTGCGGTAGGCGTCCATGCCGGTGCGCTTGATGTAGCCCTCGTGCGAGAGCGTGACGACGACGTTCTCCGGCGTGACGAGGTCCAGCGAGGTGTACTCGTTCTGAGAGTCTTCGATGTCGGTGCGGCGCTCGACGCCGTAGCGCTCCTTCAGGAGCGCCATGTCCTCGCGGATGATGCGGATGACCTCGCCCGCGTCGCCGAGGATCTTCTTGTACTCGGCGATCTTCGCCTGGAGTTCGGCGTGCTCGGCCTCGAGCTCCTGGCGCTGCAGGCCGGTGAGGCGCTGCAGGCGCATCTGCAGGATGGCCTCGGCCTGCGCCGTGGAGAAGTCGAAGCGCGAGATCAGGCCCGCCTTGGCTTCCTTGGGGTCCTCGCTGGCGCGAATCAACTTGACGATCTCGTCGATCAGGTCGAGCGCCTTGATAAGGCCCGCGACGAGGTGGTCGCGCTCTTCGGCCTTGCGCAGCAGGTACTTGGTGCGCCGGGTGATCACCTCCTTGCGGTGGACGATGAACTCTTCGAGCAGGCGCTTGAGGCTGCACAGCTCGGGGCGGCCGTTCACGAGCGCGATCATGATCACGCTGAGCGAGTCGCGCAGCTGCGTGAACTTGTAGAGCTGGTTGAGGACGATCTCGGGGTCCTCACCGCGCTTGAGCTTGATGAGGATGCGGACGTCCTTCGAGGACTCGTCGCGGATCTCGGAGATGCCGGGGATGCGGTCGTTCTTGACGCTGTCGGCGATCTTCTTGAGCAGGGTGCTCTTGTTGACCTGGTACGGGATCTCCGTGATGAGGATCTGGTCCGCACCCTTCTTGGCCTCGATGATCTCGCACTTGGCACGCATCTCGAGGATGGCGCGCCCGGTGGTGTAGGCCTGCAGGATGGCCTGGCGGCCGCAGATGCGCGCGCCGGTCGGCAGGTCCGGCCCGGGCACGTGCTCCATCAGGCCGGCGACGGAGATCTCGGGATCGTCGAGCATGGCCTCGACCGCACTGGCGATCTCGGTCGGGTTGTGGGGCGGGATGGAGGAGGCCATGGCCACCGCGATGCCCGAGCCGCCGTTGATCAGCAGGTTCGGGAAGCGGCCCGGCAGCACCTTGGGCTCGAGACGCGACTCGTCGTAGTTCGGCTGGAAGTCGACGGTGTCCTTGTCGAGGTCGTCGAGCGTCTCGACGGCGGCGGCCGTCATGCGGCACTCGGTGTACCGCATCGACGCGGCCGGGTCCCCGTCGATGGAGCCGAAGTTGCCCTGCCCCAGCACGAGCGGCACGCTCATGTTGAAGGGCTGCGCCATGCGCACCAGCGTCGGGTAGATCGCCTGGTCGCCGTGGGGGTGGTAGTTGCCCATCGTCTCGCCGACGACCTTGGCGCACTTCAGCGTCTTGCGGCTCGGCGAGAGGCCGAGGTCGTTCATGGCCACGAGGATGCGGCGCTGGCTCGGCTTGAGACCGTCGCGCACGTCCGGCAGGGCGCGGTCGACGATGACGCTCATCGCGTACTTCAAGTACGACTGCTTGAGCTCGGTGGCGATGTCCAGATCGAGGACGCGCTCGCCGCCCTCGTTCGTGGGCATGGGGGTCGTACCGTCAGCCATGTTTCGTCCTACCCTGCTCCGTCTGCAACCACGAGGATCCTGAAGTCGTGCGCGCCCTTGTCCCGTCGTTGCCCTGCCGTCCTAAACCCCTGCAAATCAAGGGGTTTACGATATCCTGGCGCGAGCCTCACAGTCTACCTCGGAACACCCCCGGGGACGACGGATTTGAGGGGTGTGGGAGCCCTCCACAGGCGCCTCCCGGGGCGCCTCCCGAGGCGCTCGGCGGGGGGCGCGCCGCCGGGGCCGGGAGCGGGCCTTCAGACGGTGCTGGCGGGCCCCGCGGACCCGGGGCATAACGCGGCATGCCGCGCGCCTACCCCTCCTCGTTCGAGCGTCCCCGGCGGTCACGCCGACGGCCCGTTCTCGGCATCCTCCTCGGTGCGCTGCTGGCCCTCGGCGCGTGTGGGGCCCCCCGCCCGCCGGGCGGCTTCGGGCGTCTCGACGTTCGCCCGGGCCTGCCGGACCGCCTCGTGCTGGAGGGTAGCCCCTACGAGATGGGCTGGTGGCAGGGACGGCTGCTCAAGGACCGCATCCTGAAGCTACGCGGCGGGGGCGTGGACACGCTGCTGCGCCGCATGGGCTTCCGGACGGATGTGCCGCCCGCCGGACCCGCCAGCGTGATCCCCGGCCTGCGCCAGCACCTGGACCTGTGCGTCGACCAGACGCTGCACCGCCTCTCCGAGCGGATCCTGCAGGAGGTCGAGGGCATGGCCGCCGCGACCGGCCTGGAGTCCGAGGACCTGATCCGGCTTGACGTGGCGCGTGACGCACTGCGCATGAAGGGCCTCGAGGGGGGCCTGCCGGGCGCGGCGGGCATCCTGCGGACGGCGGGCGGCTTCGAGGCGCGGGTGTTCTGGGGCGGCGAGGATGCCGCCTGGCTGGCCGAGCACGCCATCGTCGTCCATCGCAAGCCTACGGGCGGCCGTGAGAGTGTCGGGCTCACCTGGCCCGGCAGCGTCGGTGCCGTGGCGTGTGCGGCGGCGGGAGGCCGCGGCTACCTCGAGTGCGAGGTGGACATGCGCGACAAGCGCCGGCTCGGCTTCGGTGGCGGACGGCCGTTCGCCATCGCCGCGCGCGAGGCGCTCACGTCGAGCCCCGACGCGGAGGACCTGCTCGCAGCGAGCACCGCCACGATGGGGCACCTCTTCCTCGGCTTCATGGCGACGCCCGAGCGCATGCCGCCGGTGCAGGCGCTCGCGGGTGTGGGGGCCTTCCAGGGCACGCCGGATCCGATCATGGGGCTGGGCGAGTCGCCCTTCATGGGCCTCGGGCCCTACGAGGACGCACGCTCGCCTCAGGTGAAGAGCTTCTTCGAGTCCGTGGTCCGGCCCGAGGGGCTCGGCGAGGAGGAGCGTTGGCTGCGCCTGCGCGGGCATGCCCAGCGCGGCGAAGCGGGGGACGGGCCCGAGGTGC
>JAHEIK010000162.1 GCA_024639415.1 Planctomycetota bacterium | reverse complement strand
CGGTCGGCGGGAACGGGAGACGGAGTTGCTGCGCCCGCTACGGGGAGATGCCGCAGGGGCGACCCTGGAGCGAGACACCGCAGGTGTCGACGCTCGGTGGTCGCCCTAGGGCGTGCCTCTCCAATCCGGACTTACCACGTAGGGGTGGGCCGAAGTGCCCCCCCGCGACCTCATCGAGCCGTCACGCGGCGATGTCTGCGTTCGGCATGGCGGGCCGTTGGATGGGGGCGCCTTGCCGTGATCGCGGGACGGGAACGGGAGTCGGTCACGGTGACGCAGACGTTCACGTTCACGGGCGCGATAGGTCAGCGGTCGGCTGCGGGATCCAGATCAATCGACACCGAGTTGATGCAGTAGCGCAGGCCCGTCGGCTCGGGGCCATCCGGGAACACGTGACCGAGATGCCCGCCGCAGCGGGAACACGTGACCTCGATGCGGCGCATGCCGTGGGACGTGTCGGTCGTCTCGGTGAGCCGCGCCCCCTCGAGGGGCTTGAAGAAGCTCGGCCAACCGCAGCCGGAGTCGAACTTCGTGTCCGACTCGAACAACTCGAGGCCACAGCCGGCGCACTTGTAGGTGCCCTTCGTCTTGGTGTCCCAGTACTTGCCCGTGAAGGCGCGCTCCGTGCCCTTCTCGCGCAGGATGTGGTACTGATCCGGGGAGAGCAGCTTCTTCCACTCCTCCTCGCTGCGTTCGAGCTTCGACACGTGGACTCTCCCTTGCCGCGCACGTCCGGCACCTGTGTCTGCCTCTGTGTCTGTCTTCGCCTGGGTCGCTCCGACCGGCCGCGCCGTGTCTTCCGGCGCCTGCCCCGGGTGCTTGCGCCCGGCAGCGATGGCGACGATCAGGATGACCCCAATGACCAGGGGGGCAGCCCAGGCCGCAATGCGCTTCATGCCGACTCCTTCGCAGGGGGCGCGATGATACCGAGCGGTTCAGGCCCCGGTGGGTGACCAGATGGCGTCGAGCAACTCTCCCAGGTCCTGCGGCCGCTTGCCGGGTGTGAAGCCGCCGTACTCGACGATCCGGCCCCAGCGGTGCAGGCAGCACCAGGCGACCATGCGTCGGATCACCTGTGGATCCAGGGCCGCCGGATCCCAGCCGTAGCCCTCGAGCAGTGCGCGCTGGAGTCGCGGCCTACGCTGTCCCAGGAAGACCAGTGGTGCCGCGAACTCGTAGAGGCGGTCGCCCACCATCGCGTCGCCGAAGTCGATGAGGCCCGTGACCTGCCAGCGGCCGGCGCGCTGCACGACGAAGACATGCTCGTCCGTCACGTCGGCGTGCAGGAACACCGGAGGATCCCGGGGATCCACCATCGGCGGCAGCGCCGCGACATAGCGCGCGAGTTCGGCCGTCCACGCGTCGTCGAGACCGTGACTGCGCTGGCGATCCACCGCCACCGCGCGCTGCTCGGCGACCCAAGCCGGCCAGTCGGCCCGGATGGGTTCGCACGCGGCGACATCGACCGTGTGCAGTCGGGCGAGCAGTGCGCCCGTCTGCCGTGCAAGATCGATCTGATCGTGCTCGCCCAGGTCGGCCCACACGGTGCCGAGCGCCGCGCCCTCCACGTGGCTCAGGACGAGGTACGGCCAGCCTTCGAACGTGCCCACGTGCAGCAGGCGCGGCAGGTCGAGATCCGCTGCATCCGCGGCGGCGGCGAGCCCCGTGCGCTCACGGATGAAGTCCTCGTCGAGGAGCGGCGGGAACAGCTTGATCCAGGGGCCATCGCCTGCGCGAAACACCATGTTCGAGCCGGTGCGCTCCGCGTAGAGATCGTCCCCGTCGATGCCGTGGCGGCTGCAGATGGCCTGAAAGGCCGGCAGCCAGAGCGTCGGGTCGCCGCGCACCTGGCGGTAGGCCTCCAGGTCAGGGACGGGCGGCAGGAGGGGAGCGCTTGCACTCATGCGTGGCGGGATTCTAGCGCCGGGGCGTGCACGGCGGCCTACGTCCTGTTTTGCAGGCTTCTGACAGGCGCGAAGCCGGTGGCCTCCTACGCTTCAGATTGCGAAGGGAGTCGTGTCATGCATGCCCGTGCCCACGTTGTCGCCATTCTCGTCTTCATCCTGGCTGCCGCCATCCCGTTCGCGTGGGCGGAAGACCGCCCGCAGTCCGGCGTGCGGAGCGAGGGTCCGCCGTCCATCACCTACGGTGCGTCGCGCACGTCCGGCACGTGGATCGAGACGCCCGGCGGCACCCGGGTCGCGGTCGGCAGGGGCGTCGAGTGGAAGGGCGTGAAGGTGTACCTCTCGCTCCTCTGGGATCTCGTCGCGGTCGACACGAAGACGAAGAAGACCCTCTACGCCGTGAACGTCGGCGCGTTCTGGAACGGCCTGGGCTTCAAGCAGGTGACGCAGCGCGGGGGCACCAGGGTCTGGGCGGTCGAGCTGCGTCCCGGGCCTCGCACACGCGCGGGCAAGGACCGCCGCCAGTACCACGATCTCCGCAGCGGCAAGCGGCTCGACGTGCCCGGGCTCGTGAAGGGACCGAGCGGCAAGGCCTTCACCCCGCGTGCGGTCTGGTCGGGCAAGCACTCGCGCGTGCCCAAGCCCTTCCACGCCGTCGTGTCGACGGCGGCGAACTGGACCAAGCTCACCGCACACATGTTCGGGACCAAGGTGCCCAAGCCGTTCGGCAAGGTCGACTTCGAGACCGAGGTCGTGCTGGTGGTGTCTGCAGGCAACGGCTGGAACTGCAACGGGATCGGTCTGTCCGCGGCCTTCGAGGACGCCCGGCGCCTGCTTGTGCGAACGCAGCGCCAGAGCTTCCAGACGATCGACGGTGGCGAGAAGGTGCGTCCGTACGGCGTGTTCGTGCTGCCCAAGCGGGCGGCCAAGGCCTACGTCGTGGAGCGCAACCGCCAGAACCTGATCGGCGGACCCGCACTCTGGACCGAGAGCTTCCGGCTGGCGCGGCTGCTGCCGCCCGCCAAGGCTCTTGCGGGCCTGCCGGCGGCCAGCGACGAACCGCATCGGGGCTGGTCGCGTTGAACGGCGGGGGGAGACGGGCTGTTTCCCCCTTGCGTAGCGTGGAACCTGCATTGGCGCCTACACTCGATGACAGCAGACGTTCGTAGCCGGGGAGGGCACGATGGTCCGAGCCTTGGTCTGGTGCATGGTGGTGCTTGGCGCCGCCGCCCTGGCCTGGTTCCTGCTCGCCGACCCGGCTGACGAGGGCGTCTCCGGCATCTACGACCCGTACGCCGCCGAGGCAGGGGATGAGGCAGACGCGTCCGGCCCCGGGCTCAAGACGCGCGACCACGTGCCGCTGGCCGTCGAAGACGTCGTCGAGCGCGGCAACGCGTCCGTCTACGGCCTGGTCCTGGATGAGGACGGGCAGCCGCTGTCCGGTGTGCGCGTGGCAGCGCAGCCGCTGGGCTCCACGACGACGCCGATCGCCGTGCGGAAACGGCGCGCGGCGCTCGAGCTCTTCCAGCCTCCGCGTGTCCCGGGCAAGGCCGTCGCGTTCGCTACGAGTGATGCGGACGGCTTGTTCGAAGTCACGGGCCTGAAGGAGCGCGAGAGCTACCGCCTCGCCGCCCAGGTCGATGCGCCGCGCTACAGCAGCAGCATCACGCAGACGCCGACGGTCGGGAAGCGCTGGACGACGCGGATCATCGTCGGCAGCGGGAGCGCACTGCGCGGACGCGTCGTCGACGCGGACGGCAACGGCCTGGAGGCCTGGGTCAGCGTCCGGCGCCAGGGGAGCATCGGCAACAAGACCTACATCCAGGGCAACTGGACGCCGGTCCCGTTCAAGACCAACAAGGCGGGCAGCTTCACGCTCGAGGCCGTGCCCAGCGGCACGCTGCTCTTCAAGGTGACCGTGCTCGGTCGCGGCTCCCGCTCCAACCTGCCGGTCGACACGCCGACCGAGCAAGTCGTCGAGCTGCCGTTCGAAGATCCCTCAGGAGCGACGGTGGAGGGGCGCGTCGTCGACACGGCAGGGCGCGGCATCGCCGGTGCCAAGGTCAGCGTTCGCAGCGCCCCCGAGCGCTCGGGCGGCTTCATCTCCACCACGATGCGCGCGACCGAGAGCGACGCGACCGGGAACTTCAAGGTGCAGCGCCTGACGCCGGGCGTGATCCAAGGGGTCGTCGTGTGGGCGGAGGGCTACGTCGCGCCCGGGACGATGGGCAACGGCATGCCCCTGTCCGAGGACAAGCCGACGCGCCTCGACATCGTGCTTGCCAAGGGTGCGACCATCACGGGGCGGGCGCTCGATCCTGCCGGTCAGCCGATCGCCGGCGCGACGATCCAAGCCGCGCGCATCGGCGTGGGCTACGGCGGGTGGAACCAGCAGCTCACAACGGCCACGACGGACGCGGAAGGCCGCTACACCCTGGTGGACGTCCCGCTCGGACCAGGTGAGGTCAAGGGCAAGGCCGATGGCTACTACCAGCCGCCCAAGGAGGGCCAGAGCTCGCCCTACCCGTGGATGCCGCCGCCGACGGGCGTGGCCTACGACGCGAAGGAGGAAGGGCAGCAGCTCGAGAAGGACGTCGAGCTGGCTCCGGGCCGGACGATCACCGGCACCGTCAAGGACGAGGACGACAAGCCCGCCGCCGGTGTCCGCGTGACCGTGACCATCGTTTCCGGCGGTTGGTACTACGGCTTCCAGGGCCAAAACAAGCCGGTGCTCACGGGAGAGGACGGCATCTTCCGCTACGAGGGCCTGGCGCCGGACAAGACCTACAACGTCGTGGCCCAATCCGACACGCACATGGCCGACCCCGTCAAGGTGACGGTGCCCAAGGACGCTGATCCGAAGCCCATCGAGATCAAGCTGCGGCGGGGCGGGACGGTGCAGGGGCGCGTCACGGAGGCCGACGGTGCCGCCGCCTCGGGCGCTTCGGTGACGTGCAACTCCGGCGCACGCAGTGCCGTCACGGATGCGAAGGGTGCATTCGAGCTGACCGGGGTAAAGGCAGGCAAGTGGACAGTGCAGGTCGGCAACGTGAATCCCGTGCCGCCCGGAGCGAAGACCGTCGTCACGGTGGACTGGGCTGAGACGGTCGACGGACTCGAGCTCACGATGCCCGCGACGCTGACGATCCAAGGGATGGTGACCGATCCCGACGGCGAGGCCCTGACTGGCATCTCCGTACGCGCGCGCAAGCTGTCGGGTACGGGCAATCGCCGCCGTGGACGGGGCCGCAGCTACTACGCCACGACGGATACCAAGGGGCACTTCGAGCTGAAGGCCCTGGGGGAAGGCGACTACACCGTCTGGGCGGGCAGCGCCAAGGAGAGCCCGGTTCGTGCGGGCGATGAGGGCGTGCGCCTCATCTACGAAGAGCCCGAGCGCGTGACCGTCGAGGGCCGTGTGACCGATCCTGACGGCAAGGCCGTCGTCCGCGGTCAGGTCCGCGTCTGGTACGGCCCGCGCGGCAAGCGCAACAGCCAAGCCAGCGGCAGCATCACGGGCGGCTACTTCCGGGTGCGCATCGTCACCACGGAGAGCGAAGTCGACGTCGAGGTGACGTCCGCACACGACGCGACCAATCGCCCGGTGAACTACCTGCCCGATCGTGAGAAGGACCTCGCCATCGGCGCGGCGTTGAGCGTGCGTTTGACGCGCGGGCTCGAGGTCTCGGGGACCGTCACGGAGATGTCCGGGAAGGGCATCGCGGGGATCCAGATCCGCGTGAACAAGAAGGGCCAGCAGAACTACGGCTGGTACGGCTACGGCGGCGGCAAGAACTCCGCCCGCAGCGACGAGGACGGCAACTGGACCGTCAAGGGCCTGAAGGAAGGGGAGTACACCGTCTCGGTCACGCCCGGCGGCTCGTGGATCACACCCGAGAAGCAGCAGGTGCGCGCGGGCCAGAAGGACGTGGCGATCAAGCTGATCAAGGGTCTCGCGATCAAGGGCAGGGTCCTGGACCCGGACGGCGAGCCGCTCCCGGGCGCCAACGTCTGGGCCGCGGAGACGGCTTCCTCGAAGGCCTCACGCGGCGCGGGCAAGGGCGGGCACGACTGGATGGCCTCCATGCGGCTGCGCACCCAGACGGGCAGCGACGGCTCCTACGAGATCAAGGGCCTGCCCGAGAACACGCTCTTCAACGTGAGCGGCGGCGGCAACGGCTCCGAGCAGCCCTTCATCAGCGACACGGTCAAGGACGTAGCGGCCGGCACGACGAACGTGATCCTGAACCTCGGCTTCGGCTTGCTCATCGAGGGCGACGTCTACGGCCCGGACGGCGAGCCCGTCCGCAGTGCCTGGATCAACGCCAACCCTGTGGATCCGAAGGCGGGCCTGCGTGCAGCCAACGTGAGCCTGAACAACAGCAGCAACCACTTCAAGCTCGGCCCCCTCAAGCCGGGCCGCTACCGGATCACCGTCCAGGTGCGCGGCAGCACGTACGGCAACCCGGCCTCCCAGGAGGTCGACGCGGGCGCCCAGGGCTTGCGCTTCGTCTGCATCGAGCCGCAGGTCGTCACGGGGCGTCTGCTCGGCGACGACATCCAGGGCTTCAACGTCTACTACGCCGGCAAGAACGGCAGCACGATGAGCACCCGCGTGGGGCAGGACGGGACATTCACGATCCGCAACGTGAAGAGTCCCACCGGCACGCTGTACGCCAACAAGCGCGGTGACGATCGCTATGCGCGACTGACCGGCGTCGAGGCGGGCGGTGGGGCGTACGACCTCGAACTGATCCCGGGCGAGGTGATCACCGGCTACGTCGACGGCCTGCCGCAGAGCAAGCATCGCCCGCAGGTCTACGCCTACGGGCACGGCATCTGGATCTCGGGCAAGGTCGAGTCCGACGGCGCCTTCGTGATCTCGGGGCTGCCCCCCGGCACGTACCGCGTGCAGGGCTGGATGTCGGGCGGACAGATCCCCCAGAAGACTGGCGTCGACGCGGGGACCGAGGGCCTCGTGCTGGAGTTCCGCGCCAAGAAGTAGGCGCCTGCTCTAACGCGCTGCGGCCTGCATGCGCCGGGTGAGTCCGTCGATGGTCGCCTGGAGGTCGTCCAGCGTCATGACCAGCTCGACGGCGGCGCCGGATGCGCCCACCTCCACGTCCCGCCCGCAGCGATCGCCGAGCGTGAACCAGGTGCTGCCCTTCATGTTGGAGCCGGCCTTGATGTGGATGAGGCCCCAGCGCACGTGGTAGCGGCCCGCGCGCGGCACGAGGATACCCCGCTTGGCCTGCGCGAGGGAGACGGGGTAGCCGAAGTCGCCCCGTGCGAGGTCCTGCGGGCCGGAGCCGCCGAGGTTGTCCATCAGATCCACGATGGTGGCCACGCTCAGCCCATCGGGATCGTTCTCGTCCACATCGAGCGGCCGGATCCGGAGCATGACGCGCACGCGCTTGGGCAGGCCCGTCTCCGGCACGTCGCGCACGCGCACACGCAGGCGGAGTCCGCGCTCCAGCGTGACGGTCCTGTCGTCACCCACGTCGGCGACGTCCTGGAGCTTGTAGCCGCGTGCCGTCACGCGCAGATCGTGGGCCTCGCCCCGGCGCGGGAGCATCAGCACGCCGTCTTTGGGCGACCAACGGGCCTGCGTGGGGGTCGCGCCCTGGGCGGTCCTGACGAAGGCAGAGGCGCCCTCGACGACCTTGCCGCTGCGGTCCACCACCTTGACGCGCAGACCTTGGCGCGCAAGCGCCGGGGCCTGGCCTGCGCCGCGGCCCTTGCTCTTGGCCTTGATGACGGCGAAGAGGCCGAGCCCGGCGAGGAGCATGCCGGCCACGAGGGTGGAGCGGATGAGGAGGCGCTGGCGGGTCTCGGGCGTCATGGGTAGCGCACATCATCCAGCCGACCTCCGACGCTCTGCACGGGGGAGGTCGTGGCGCGGGCGGCTTGGACCTGCGTGCCGTTCGAATCGGGATTCGGCATGGGAATCGGCATCGGCGTCGCGGGCCGGAGGAACCCGCCCATAAGATTGGCACCGTGCTCCGCTGCCCGGTCCCTGCCCTGGTGCTCGCCCTGACGCTGATGACGCTGGCCGCTTGCGGCGACGGCGATGCGAGC
>JAHEIK010000161.1 GCA_024639415.1 Planctomycetota bacterium | reverse complement strand
GTTCCAGCGGTAGATCGTGCCGTTGTGCAGCGCAAGGGAGCCCAGCTTGGGGATGCCCCCCTCGTCGAGCACCTTGCCCGGCAGCGGCTCATCGTCGTCGACAGGCAGCACGACGCGGAAGCGCGAGACGTCGTCCCGCACCAGCTCGAGGATCGAGTTCTTCACCCAGCCGTCGCCGAAGAACACGCGCGGGCGGCTGCCGCGCCGCAGGTGGTGGTCGGCACGCGTGTCGACGCTCTGGCGGAAGAGAGCGACGCGTGTCTCCTCCCACAGGCGGTGGCCGAGCAGGAGCGGCGAGTTGCCGCTGGCCGCGACCGACAGCGCCGTGGCGAGCTGCATCGCGTTGTAGACGCGCGCAAACTCGTCCGGGCTGACCTGCATGTGCAGCTGGAAGGAGGTGTTGAACGACTCCAACAGGACGTTGTCATGCGTCGCGTGGAGGATGTCGGTGCCGCGGATGTGGATCCGGAACTGGCCACCGCGCATCTCGGAGACGCGGTCGTTGAGCGCCTTGTAGCGCGGCTTGGGCGTCATGTAGTCGAGCGTCAGGTGTTCCCACCCGAGCGTCGGGAGGATGCCGATGGCCAGGACGTTGACGCCGTGCCTGTGGGCGGTGCGCCGGATGATGCCCATGTGGCGGCGCAGGCTCTGCTCGATCTCCGAGAGGCAGTCACCCGTGAACTCGGTCGGTGGAACGGCGACCTCGATGTTGAATCGCGCGAGCTCCGTCTGGTAGATCGTGCCGTCGCCGCCCAGGTCCTCGAGGACTTCCATGGCCCGGGGAGCCGGCCGGCCATTCTCGTCGATCAGGAAGAACTCCTGCTCGAGCCCGATCCTGCGGATCCCGGTCTCGAACACGCCCATCTCGAGCATGCGCTCGAGGGCGTCGGCGTCGGCAATCAGCCGCTCCTCGAAGCGCCTGAGCTGCGCAGCGCTGGTGTCGTTCGTTATGTCCTGTCGTCCCATGGCGCCGCCGATGGTAGCGGCAAGCGCGCGGAGAAGGGAGCGCGAGGGTCCAGCGGCTCTTCATGAGCCGTCCGTCGTCAGGGTCTGAGGGCCTCGACCGCAGCGCGCGCCTTGCCGTCGTTCGCCAGGGCGCCCAAGAGCTTGGTCCAGCGCTCGGCCGGTGCTTGCGTGAGCTTGTAAGCCTTTGCGATGGCACGTGCGAGCGCGGTGCGGGACACCGAGGGGTCTTGCGGCACGCGGCGCGACGTCTGCACCGGATGCTGAGGCTGGAGCACGCGCTCGACGAGCACCTTCTCGAGGAAACCCGCGTTCGAGTCCGGTGCCGCAAGCCCCGCCCAGGCGGTCGCCAGGTCCGCCAGCACGTTCGCGGCACGGCGCCAGTCGCTGTAGCTCATGCCACGGCTCGTCACCTTGTCTTCGTAGTAGCCCGCCCAGGCTTCCAGCCCCTTGCCGAGCGCAGGGAGCGCTTCGGCGTCATTCAGGGCAAGGAGCGCCGCCGCCGACTCGCGCGCCACGCGACTCTGCGACTTGATCGCCGGTAGCGCCACGGCCTTGCGCAGCGCCGGCGCCCCAGCGGGATCGCCGAGCTTGCCCAGCGCGCGCGCGGCATAGGCCCGCCCGTCGAAGGGCACACCCGCGTTGCCGAGCACCTTGGCGAGGCCGGCGACGGCGCCCTCGGGCTTGTGCTCGAGGATCGGTGTGAGTGCGCTGAGCGCACGTCCCCCACCGCGGCGTAGGTGGGCGAGCCAGTGCTTGAGCTCAGCCGTCTGCCCCTTGATCTCGGCCATGGGATCACCGAGGTATGTGACCTCGGCCTTGGAGACCTTGCCGCTGAAGGACGAGCGCGGCCACGCGCCCTTGGACTTCTTGTCGTGTAGCCTGCGCGGCTCGCAGAACTCGAACAGCTCGATCTGGACCGACGTGGGGAAGCCATGGCCCACCTGGTCGAGCTCGGTGTAGACGAAGTCGTGCGTCGTGCCGAGCAGCTGCTTGGCTTGGTTGCGGTCCGAGCCGGGGCCCACTACGCGATCGTCCGCACCGTGGAAGATGAACACCGGCGTCTTCGTCGCGATCAGCTTGGATACGCTCCCACCGCCGCCGGCCATCGGCGCGATCGCCGCGAGTTCCTCGGCGAGACGGGGCCCGAGCGCCCAGGTACCGAAGCCGCCCATGGAGTGCCCCGTCAAGTAGATGCGATCCACATCCACGTGATAGAGCAGCTTCAGCTCCGCGATGAGATCGCGCACGAACTCCTCATTGGCCTTGCTCCCCCACCCCGCATGCAGCGCCGTGGGGCAGGCCACGATGTAGCCATAGCGCTGCGCATGCCGGCGATAGAAGTTCATGGCGGACGGCCCGCTGCCCACGACCTCGTCGCCGCGCTTGCCGTCGGGGCCGCCGCCGTGCAGCCCGATCATGAGTGGCCAGGTCCTCGCCGGCGTGTAGCCGGGCGGCACATAGAGGGTGTAGACCGCGCCCGGACGTGTATCGCTGCGCAGGCTGAGCGGCCGGTCCTCCTGGTAGCCCGTGGGCTGATGCGCGGACCGCCGCCAGCGCTCGAGCTCGTGCGGCTTGGCCTTGAAGGCCTTCTCCTTGAGCACCTTGTGCAGCTTCACGCGCTCGGCGGGCTCGTCCTCCTTGACGTAGCGCTCGAGCACGGCCTGCAACTCGGCGTCGAGGAGCGGATTGCCCTTGCGCGCACTGTCCCACTTCCCGCGCCCGCCGATGCCCTTGATGGCGTCCCTGTGCTTGTCGTCTCGAGCGAGCGCCATGGCGAAGCACACGCGGGCGGCCGCCTTGAGCTTGTGCTCCTTGGCGTAGGCCCCGGCAGCGGCGAACTCGTCGGCCGTCTTGGCCTGCTTCCAGCGACGCCAGATCTCCACCGCGGGATGCGGCCGTTCCTCGAGCTTCTTCACCCCGCTCATGGGCAGACGCAGGAGGTGCTCGGGGTTGACGACCGCCGGGTTGCGCGACCAGTAGATGTTGAAGACGACCTCGGCGTCGGTCTGCTTCACGATGGCCCCGCGTACTGCTTTTCCACTACGTGGCGCGAGCAGATCGGCGTCCGCGGAGCGCAGGAGTCCGAGCACGACGAGCAGGCCTGCGGTGGGCAGCGCGAGGTGTCTCAAGACGTGCATCCGGCAATGGTAGCGCGCTGAGGATCGCGCACCCGGCGGTATCCTGTGCCCGCCATGGAGATCTTCCGCAAGCATCCGCCGTCGATCGTGTTCCACGGAGCCACCCTCATCGGCTGCGTGGCGTTGCTCCTCGGCGTGGCCGGCATCTTCTACTTCGGCGGCCGCGAGCGGACCTTGCGCGACACGCTCCCCGCCGACGCCTGCACCGTGATCGTGCGGGGTCTCGACTCCCAGGACGGTGTAGGCGTCGAAGCGACATGGAAGTACGGCGACGGCAGCACGGGAAGCGAGTTCGGGCGCCCGGGCGCCGAACGTGGCACGTGGTACTTCCGCGAAGCGCCGGAGGGCCAACCGCTCACGCTGCGCGTCTTCCGCGGTGAGGCGCGGAGAGTCCTGCACGAGCAGCACGCCATCTTCACGCGCGGAGCGGGCTTCCAGATCTGGGTGCGCGAGCCGTAGGGGCATCCCGAGGTCCGCCGCAGGCGGACGGAGTGGTTGCCCGACCCGTGCGTTGTCGGGGGCGCTTGGAGAGTTCGGGCGGGCCGGGCAACCACTCACCCTTCGCAGACTCAGGGCTCGGGATGCCCCTACAGATTGATCTGGGTCGCACGAGAAGACGTGAGGGAGAGGGTGTAAGGGAGTGAGGGGGAGACAGGAGGCGCTCCGAGTACCCTCCCCCAGCCATGAGCGCCTCCTTCCTCCTCGCTGCACCGCCGTTCGAGTGGGCGGGCGAAGTCAGCGCCGCGCTCAGCGCGTTCCTGTGGGGTTCTTCCGGCGTCGTCATCGCCCTCATCCGGCCACCCTTGTCCGCAGCAGCGATCAACCTCGGCAAGAACGCAGCGGCCACGTTCTGCTTCGTCATGATGCTGTGGGTCGTCACGGGCTCCCCCATCCCGCAGGGACTCGACCTGCAAGCCACGCTCGTCTTCTGTGCGAGCGGCTTCCTGGGGCTAGCCGTCTGCGACACGTTCCTCATGCGCAGCCTGCTCGACATCGGGCCGCAGCGCATGACGCTCGTCTTCCTGGCCGTGCCCGTGCTGACGGGGCTGGCCGCGATCCTCCCGCCCTGGTCCGAGATGCCCCCGCCGCTGGCCTGGGCCGGCATGCTCGTCTGCCTGTTCGGCATCACGATGGCGGTCCTCCGCCATGCGGACAAGGCCATCGACCCCGTGCGCTTCAAGCGCGGCGTACGCAATGCGGCCTTGGCCGCCGTGTTCCAGTCCGCGGCGATCCTGCTCGCCCGCTACGGTCTGAGCGTCAACGACGCCCCCATCCTCGACAGCGCCGTCGTACGGATGGCGGCAGGCACGTTCGGCTTGGCGTTCATGGGCCTGCTGGTGGGCCGCCTGGGAGCCTGGACGGGGGAGCTGAAGCGCAAGAAGGCCGCGCTCATGCTCTTCGGCGCGTCCTTCTTCGGCACCTTCCTCGGGATCCTCACCAACCAGTTCGGCGTGGCGTGGGCCAAGCACACCGGCGTCGCTGCGACGCTGAACTCGCTGATGCCGATCTACCTCATGCCGCTCTCGATGCTCTTCCTCGAAGAGAAGTTCGGCAAGCACGAGGTGCTGGCGACCGTGATCGCCGTCGCCGGCGTCGCCCTGATGATGTTCGGCTCGTAGGACCGGCCCGGCCGGCTACCCCTCGCCGTCCATCCGCCGTCGCAGCTCGACCAGACGCTCGCCCAGCTCCTCGCGCCACTCCGGCGCCTTGCGCTCCAGCTTCGCGACGGCGTGCCCCGCACAGTCTGCCAGCTGGATGCCGTAGCGGTCGCACACCTCGAGCAGGGCGATGAGCACGTCGCCCACTTCGTCCGTGAGCGCTGCCTGCATGTCCTTGCCGTAGTACTCGCCGTCCAGGACGCAGCGCATCACCTCGCCGCACTCCTCGGCCAGCGCGAGCGCCGCCCCGACGCGCGGATGCTCGATGCCACGTGTGAGCTCCATGACCTTCTGCTGCAACGACCTGATGTCCATGCCTCGCCTCTCATCTCCGCCGAGCATCGGCGAGTTCGCGGAACGTCGTGATCTCGGCTCCCGCCGCGGCCAGCGCCTTCGCAAGCGGCGGCTCGAGCACCGCGCGGGTCTCGGCCGCACGATCCAGCGTGCCCTGCTCCGACGCGGGCACATCCTGCTCGCCCACGGAGGGATGGCCGACGACCTCGATCGTCCGGCCGCGTGTCCAAGCAGGGAGTGCGCCGGCCTGCGCCCAGCGCGCCGCCTCGCGCGCGTCGATCCAGCCGTCGGGCACGGCCAGTCCGCGCCCGCGCGCCACGCCGGCCGAGAGGGACGCACACGCCAGCAACACGAGGCGCTTGAGTCCGTCGGCCAGGCCTGCTGTCCACACGGAGCCCAGGGGCCTCAGACTGCGCACGGCGTCGATCCCCGCAGGTCGCATGCGACGGCACAGCGTCCGCCACGTCCACGGCAGGCACCAGGCGTGCCGGTGGGCGTCGACATGCGTCGCCTCGATCCCGTGTCCGCGCAGCGCGGCAAGCTGGGCCGCGAGGTCCGCCGCCGCTTCCCGAGGCGGCGCCACGAGATAGCGCCACGGGGCGCGTCCCTGCAAGAGATCCAGATGCAGGCCCGTATCGGCCTCCGGGGCGCGGGCGCGTAGCGCTCGAGCACCCTCAGCGACCGTGCCGCCGGTCGTCAGGACGGAGACGGATGTGAGTCCGCCACCTGCGACGCCGCGCACCAGGGCCTCATCCACGCTCGCGCTCAGGCCGAGGTCGTCGCCGCTCACGATCATCCGTGTCCGTCGCGCGGCCCGCTGCGGCAGGGGCCCGTACGCCGCGAGGCCGCGGTCGCGCGCGAAGATGCGCAGCGTGTCCAGCCCGGCCTGCAGCGCACCGAGCCAGCCGACGCGCGAGGTGCGATCGGTCGGCGTGACGCGCACGGGACCCGTCACGCACGGATGACCGGCCCGGTGTGCGAGCAGCACCAGCTCGAGATCCCACGCAAAGCGCCGCGAGCGCAAGCGGGGCACCAGCTCACCCGCGACGCTGCGCAGGATCGCCTTCAGCCCCGTCTGCGTGTCGCGCAAGGGCAGACGGAAGCACAGCGCGGTGACGAGGTGGTAGAGCCGCGAGAGCAGCCGGCGGCCCAGCGGCCACACGAGGCTCGCGTCGCGGTGGTACTTGCTGCCGACGGCCACGTCGGCGCCCGCACGCTCGAGGCGCTCGACCAGCGGTACGACGTCCTCGGGCGGGATCTCGAGATCCGCATCGAGCAGCACGACGATGTCCTCGCGCGCCGCCTCGCAGCCGGTCGCCAGCGCGCGCCCCTTGCCGCGGTTGCGCTCGTGCGTCAGCACACGGACACGCTCATCCCCCACCGCCCGTGCCGCGGCACCGGTGCCGTCCGTGCTGCCGTCGTCCACGACGATGACCTCGAACGCACGTCCGCTCGACTCGAGGCAGGCGACGAGGCGCTCCACGTTGGCCGCGATGTGGCCGGCTTCGTCGTAGGCAGGCAGGACGACGGAGAGGCCTCTGCTCACGCCCCGCGCTCCGAGCGGCAGTAGATGACGAGGATGCCGTCCCCCAGAGGCTGCGGCACGTCGGCGAGCACGTCCAGCCCCAGGTCCGCGGCCATGGCGGCGCCCGCGCGACGCTCGTCTGCACCGAGCGTGGCCGACTTCCAGTGCACGATGCGTCCGCACGGTGCGAGCAGCGGCGCCGCGAGCTTGGTCGTCTCGGCCAGCGAGCCGACGGCACGCAGCGTCACGAGGTCCACCGTGCCCAGAAGCTCGGGCCGCTCGTTCTTGATCTCGCGCGCGTCGCAGCCGAGCGCCTCGGCATTGGTGATTTCGGCGTTGTCGAGGCACGCCTGGATTGCTCGTGCCTTCTTCTTGCGCCGCTCGACCATGACGACCTGGCACGCGGGCCAGGTGAGTGCGACGGCAATGCCGGGAAAGCCGTTGCCGCTGCCGATGTCGACGGCGAGCCGCGGCGGCTCGTCGTCACGCGGCCACGCAGCCTGAACCCCGAGCGACGGCGCGATGAGGATCTCGAAGACCTGATCGCCGGTGCGCGCCGCCGTGAGGTTCACGTCGCGCGCCGCTTCGGCGAGGTAGGCCGCGTAGTTGACGAGCGAGCGAATCGCGAACGAGTCCAGGTGCAGCGTGGTCTCGAAGGATAGGCGCTGAATGCGCTCGACGAGGTCCGGGCCTGAACTGCTCACGGCCGGGATTGGACCCCGGCCGTGGCAGAAAAGCGAGAGGTTGCGCTGCCCGGTGGCTAGGCCTTGGCGTTGGCCTTGGCTTTGGCTGCCTTCTTCGCGGCCTCGCGCTCGCGGCGCAGGGCCACACCGCGCAGGGCGGCGGCGCGGGCGATCTCGCGCAACTCGGCCTCGCGGACGACGCGGTGCGCGCGCAACTCGTGCGCGAGCTTCCAGACGTCACGCGTATCGTCGATGCCTTCCAGGTCGGGCGCCGGCGAGGCCGTATCCGGCACGTCGTGGCCGCCGGCATCCGCCGCGCGTGCCAAGACGTCACGCACCTCCTCGACGATGTGCTCGTTGCCGCTCCAGAGCCCGACGAAGCCGCCGCCGGGCAGGGCCCGGGCGATGACGGCCACGCGGAAGCCCGGCGTGTCGGCCAGCACGAAGCGATAGCTGCGCAGGTTCAGCGGCATCGGCACCTGCTTGAGCCTGCCGAGCCGGGAGGAAGGCGCGGGACGCAAGCTGGGGTTGAAGCCGAAGGCCGGCGCGGCCGCGGCCAGCTCGCGCAGGCCACGCGCACGTGTCGGGAGGTCGTCGATGTGCGGGAGAGAGAGGTAGACGGCGCCGCCGAGGCGCTCGTCCTTCACGGTCTCCTCGATGTCCATCTCGGCTGCACGCAGCTCGCCGGGGTCGAGCACTAGCAGGGTGCCCTCAGGCAGGG
>JAHEIK010000160.1 GCA_024639415.1 Planctomycetota bacterium | reverse complement strand
GCCGGCTCGCGCTGCTCCAGCGTCTTCTGCGCCCACAGCGTCAGCAACGTCACGACCAGCATCGGCAGAATCGCGATGAACGCGTAGAGCGTCGGACGTCCGAAGACGCTGCACACCGCCAACGCGGTGAAGTGCATCGTCGGACCGTTCAAGAGCCACAGGAGCATCGGGATCCGTACGCGTGCCTGGTAGGCCTCGCGATCGGCGATCGAGACGCCCTCGGTGTCGAGGCTCTTGGCGTACGGCAGCATGCCGATCACGAGACGTCCGGCGATCCCACCGCGCTCGTCGGCCTCGCGGCGGATCTCGTCGAGGTCGTCGGTCGCACCGGTGTAGCGGCGCTTGTAGCGGTCGAGCAGGAACGATGCCCAGGCCATGCATCCAGCCGCCAACACCGTCAGGATGAGGGCCGCCGGCCAGCCCTGGCTCCGCGCGATCCAGATTGCCAAGCCGATGTGCATGGCGATCGCCGTGATGTAGTCACCCCAGCCGTCCATCGCGCGGCCGAGGTAGCCGCCGCCGCCGCGCAGGCGGGAGAGCTGGCCGTCCACGCAGTCGAACGCGAGGTAGGCGCCGATGCAGGCGGCCGCGGTGACGGCCCAGCCGAAAGCGAGCGCGGTGCCGATGGCGGCCCCCAGCAGGGCGTTGAAGCAGGTCACCTGGTTCGCCGAGACCGGCGTCGGAGCGAGCACCTTGACCACCACGGCCGCCAGGGGACGGGAGAAGAGGCGATCGACGGGCTCGTCGGTGATGAGGGGGCGGCGCGACACGGCGCGCACGATACCCGAGCGAATCGCAGTGTTGACGTAGACTTCCGCCGTGGCTTCGCTCCTCTACGTCCTGCAGCACTCCACCGAAGAGCCCGATCGGGCCGCCACAGGGCTGTTCGCGGCGGCCGCCGCGGCCCGCGCCGGACACGACGTCGCCCTCTGGCTCAGCGGCGAAGGCGTCCGCCTGGGCGTCGACGGCGTCGTCGAAACCCTGCGCGAGCCCCTGCCCGAGACAGCGCTCGCGTCCTGGGATGCCCTGATCGCCGCCGACGGGCAGGCGTATCTCGATCGTGCCTCGTACGAGCGACGGCAGTACGCCGACGATGCCGTCCGGACAGGCGCGCAGGTCGTCGGCGCGGAGCGGCTCGCCGAGCTGCTCGCCGAGGGCCGCGCGGCGGTCACCCTCTAGCATGCGCCGGCTGGAGCTCATCGAAGGCCGCTCCGATCCCGCAGCCCTCGAGCTGACGGCCGAGATCGTCATCGGCCGCCACAAGGACTGCGACCTGCGCCTGTTCGACGAGACGACGTCCCGGCGCCACGCTCGCATCGTGGCGGAAGACGGCAACGTCATGCTGGATGATCTGGGCTCGAGCAACGGCACGTGGCTCAACGGTGAGCGCATCGAGACGCCCGCGCGACTGTTCGACGGCGACGTGATCCGCATCGGCGACACGCAGGTGCGCTACCTCAGCGGCGAGGGCAGTGAACGCATCACGGTCGTCGAACGCGAGGCGGACGACGACGTCCATGCCGCGCTGGATCCCGAGGCGGCCGACCCGGCACTCGAGGCTGCCTCGGAAGGCGCCGTGCGCCGCCTGCGCTTCGTGTGCGACGGCGCCGTCGCCTGCGCCGACGCCTCCGAGATCCCCGAGATGATCTCCGCGCTCTTCGGACTCATTGTCGAGGCCTTCACGCCGGCGCGCGCCGTCGTGTGCCTGCGCACCGTGGGCGGGGGCACCGAGGTCGCCGCCGCCCACCCCGCCGGCGCCACACCGCCCGCCTCCGCGACCTTGCGGGCACGGGTCCTCGAGGGCGGAGAAGCGGTGCTCGTGCGCGACGCGCACGACCCGGACACGGCCGGTGCCGGCCAGTCCATGGTGCGCAGCCGCTATCGCTCCATGCTGGCGGCGCCCCTGAAGGCGGCGGAAGGCGTCCTGGGCTTTGTCAGCGTCGAAGCGGAGTCGCCCGACGCGTACACGGAAGGCGACCTGCGTGCGCTGGCCGCCGCCGCCCGCCAGGCCGCGCTGGCGCTGCGCAACCTGCGCGCCCTGCTGGGGGCTCGCGAGGAGGTCCGGCGCATGCACGCGGCCACGACCGACGGCGCCCAGCCGTTCCTCGGCGAGGACGCCTCCGTCGAGAAGGTGCGCACGCTCATCCGCAAGGCTGCCGCCGCCGACGCCCCCGTGCTCGTCACCGGCGAGACGGGCACCGGCAAGGAGCTGGTCGCGCGGCACCTGCACGCGGAGAGCAAGCGTGCGAAGAAGCCGTTCGTCGCGCTCAACTGCGCCGCCCTGGTCGAAGGTCTGCTCGAGAGCGAGTTCTTCGGACATGAGAAGGGCGCCTTCACGGGCGCCACCGACCGCCGCGAAGGACGCATCGCGCAGGCCGCGGACGGGACGATCTTCCTCGACGAGGTCGGCGAGCTGCCGGCACAGCTCCAGGCCAAGCTCCTGCGCGTGCTCTCCGAAGGCACGTTCCGACGCGTCGGCGGCAAGGAGTCGCTGCCCATGCGCTGCCGCGTGCTCGCCGCCACCAACCGCGACCTCAAGCAGATGGTGAAGGACGGCACGTTCCGCGAGGACCTCTACTACCGGCTGCAGGTCCTGGAGATCGACGTACCTCCGCTGCGTGAGCGCGCAGGAGACGTCGAGGTGATCGCCGAGGCCTCGCTCGAAGCGCTGGCCGCGCGCCTTGGCCGGCGGGTGCCGCGCCTGGCGGAAGATGCGCGCGCCGTGCTCCGCGCCTACCCCTGGCCGGGCAACGTGCGCGAGCTGCTCAACGTGCTCGAGCGCGCGCTCGTCCTGCTCGAGGGCGACACCATCACCGTGGCTGATCTGCCGCAGGACATTCGCGAGCGCCGTAGCCTCGACGAGGACGACGAGCAACTGCCCAGCGAGGTGCTGACGATCCGCGAGGCAGAGAAGCGCGCGGTGCGGGCCGCACTCGCCCACACGAAGGGCAAGAAGGGTGCGGCGGCGGCGGTGCTGGGCATCTCCTGGCCCACCTTGAATCGCAAGATCCGCGAGTACGGGCTCTGACGAAACGCGGGCGCGCACGCGTCCTCCCTGCGGTCGGACTTGGGGCGCCCCTACACGCGACTGGCCGTAGGGGCGCCCCAAGGTGGGCCGGAGGTCCACCGCGTGCGCGCCCGTCGAATCGATAGGGCGTTCAATCCCCCATTGAACGATTCGTTCAATGAGGACACGGCCGGCAGCGACCCGATCCGCCCGCCATTGCCGTAAACTATTGGAGCCATAGGAGGTTAGGGCGAATCGGGGTCCCGCGGCCCCGCCCGGCACGGCGGTTGTGCTAGGACCGGCGTGGGCAACGCAGCGACCATGGACCGAGGAGGACGACCCGCCGTGAGCGGCGATACCCCTACCCGCATCGTCGATTCATCCGGCCAGGGTCCCCATGACCCGAACGACCCGCTCGTCGGGACGAAGATGGGCCGCTGGATGCTCACGCGCCTGATCGGCCGCGGGGGCATGGGTCGCGTCTACGAGGCCCGCGGCGGGCTCATGAACCGGCGCGTCGCGCTCAAGGTGCTCAACGAGGACCTCGCCGAGGACGCCTCGTTCGTCAAGCGCTTCCACCGCGAGGCGAAGCTGCTGGGCTCGCTCAGCCACCCGCACGTCGTCGACGTCATCGACCGCGGACTCACGAACGACCGCCTCTGGTTCGCGATGGAGTACGTCCGCGGCGAGAGCTTGCGCCGCCTCATGGACCGCGGCCCGGTCGCGCCCGACCAGGCCGGTCGCATCGCCGGCGAGATCGCAGGCGCGCTCTCCTACGCGCATCAGCGCGGCATCGTCCACCGCGACCTGAAGCCCGAGAACGTCCTGCTCGACGAGCGCGGCACGGTCCATCTCGTCGACTTCGGCCTCTCGCGCCTCGTCGGTGCGAGCCCCGACCAGGCCTCGACGCGTCTCACGCGCACCGACGTGATCCTCGGCACGTACGAGTACATGTCGCCGGAGCAGCGCCGGGGCGACCGGGCGCTGGACGGCCGCGCCGACATCTTCGCGCTCGGCGTCATCCTCTACGAGATGCTCACGGGCACGCTGCCGCTGGGCCGCTTCACGCCGCCGAGCCAGGCCGCACGCAAGGTTCCCCGCGCGTTCGACGACGTCGTCAACCAAGCGCTCGCCACCGACCGCAAGGACCGCTACGCGGACGCCGGCCGCTTCCAGGACGCGATCGGCCAGGCACGCCAGGCGGCGCCGGACGCGCCGCGCCCCGTGCCCGACGCCGCCACGGTGCAGCCGGTCATGCCGACGCACGATCTGGAAGCGGCACGTGGCGTACTGCGGCACGCCGAGATCCTCGGCGCGGTAGATCGTGTGCTCGGCTTGCTGTGCGTGCTCGCCACGTTCTTCAGCGCGGCGGCCATCTTCTTCACCGAGCTGATCCCGTACCGCTGGGGTGCGGGCTTCGCCGGCATCCTCTCGTTCATCCTGGGCCTCTACCTGATGGGCCTGGGCCGCCGCGTCGCGCGCCTCGAAGAGGGCGCGCGCGAGTCGCAGGTGATGCTGAGCGTGCTGTTGCTCTTCTTCCCGCCCTTCCTCACGGCGTTCGGCATCTACAGCCTCATCGTGATGACCTCGGAGCGGGCACGCACCGCCTTCCGTCTCGGCGAGAAGGCCTTGCGCGATCCGAGCGCGATCCTCTCCCAGGCCGGGCAGCCCGTGTTCCTCTCGGCGCCCGCCAACCCCAGGCCCTCCAGCTTCGTGATGAACGGCTTCCTCCTGCTGGCCATCGGCTGGAGCCTCTACACCGGGCTCGTGGCGTTCGGCGTCTGGGACTCGCCGATCACCAACACGAACCAGGACGCACAGACCATCTTCGTCTGGTCCGTCATGGCGAGCGTCTGGTCGCTCCTCGTCCTGATCCGCATGTTCTTGATGCGCAAGCAGCGCCGCGGCTTCGGCCTCGCGCTCTGGGCATTCCTTTTCCTGTCGGCTTCGACCGCGCTGTTGGACGCGGCACTGGAAGACACACGTCGACCCGAGGCCTACAGGAGCGGGGCAATACACCGACTGCTGCCCTGGTCACACGTCCGACGCAACACACTCCATTGGGAGAATTCCAAGTGAAGAAGATGGTAATGATCGCCGTGGTCGCCATCGGCTTGGCTGCCTTCGTCGGCACCGACGTGATCAAGTCCAGCGTCGGTTCCGTCAGGACGGCCGTGCGCGATGCCCTGACCTCCGAAGTGCCCCTCACGAACCAGCTGGCCGAAGCACAAGCCCAGGTCGACGCCTACGCCGAGAGCATCATTCGCGGCGAGGTAGCGGCCGAGAACCTGCGTGACATGATCACGGGCGTCGGGCGCGAGGTTCGCGCTCTCACCGTCCGTGTCGAGCGCGAGCGCGAGACGCTCGCCGCCATGCGTGCCGACTTCGGCGCGCGTGGTCCGGCCGTGCCGGCTGCGCTCGAGCCCGCGTCGGGTGCGAACTCGCGCGGCGTGCTGCGCCGCGTACGCGCCTTCCAGGCGAACAACGAGCTCTTGACCCGTCGCACGCGCGACCTCGAGCGCCTCCGGGGCGAGTACCAGGCAACGCTGGGCTCGCTGGAGCAGGCGCGCGGGGAGCAGATGCGCCTCGGTGAGGAGATCCGCGTGCTCGCCGCCGAGGTCGAGTCGCTCCACGCTCGCAAGGCCGCCGCGCGCACGCGCACCGCGGTCGGCGACGCGACGATCAGCGGCAGCGGCTTCGCCGACGCGCAGGGTCGGATCGCGAAGATCCGCAGCAAGCTGCGTGAGCAGAACAAGCTGCTCCAGTACTACGAGTACGAGCGCGTCGTGCGCCTCGACTCCGGCGACGCCGTGGCGGCCGAGATGGCCGCCGATCCGGCGACCGCCATCGAGGAAGCCCTGGCCGCCTACCCCGGCCGCTAACTCCCGGCACGCACGCCCTTGGCCGTAGGGGCAATGCGAGCCCTGCGACTCCTTGGAGTCGCCAAGGGCGAGTCGTTGCCCGGCCCGTACGTCCACGTGGCCCGCTCTGTCGGCGGTCCACCGTCCCACCGTTGGGAGACCCAACTCATGCAGGTGCGAGTTCGCCATCTCGGACGCGGTGTGCTCGGTCTCGTGGTCGTCGGCCTCGTGGTCGGCGCCCTGTCGGTCGAGGCTGTCACCCGCTCCGAGGTGTCTCGTGCGCAGCGCGTCCTCCCGGACGTGCTCGCCCGGACGCTCGCGCCTGATGACGCCGGCACGGCCGTCGCCAACTTGTTGGCGGCGGCCCGCCGGCACCTTCGCGCTCGCGATCCCGCGAGCGCAGCGCGTGCCCTCGACGAGGTCACACGCAGCGCCCCCACACCCGAACTGCACCAGGTCACCTCGCTCGCCTGGTACGCAGCGCGCGACGGACTCGCCGGCGCACGCCACGCACAGCTGGCCGCACGCCTCGCTCCCACCGACGCACACGCGCAAGCGGCGGCAGAGCGCGCGGTGAACGTCGCGCTGGCCTGGCGCATCCGGCCCTTCTCGCGGCCGCTCGGCGCCTTCGGCGCCTTGGGCCTGCTGGCCCTGCTGGCCTCCGCGGGGATCCGCCGCCGGCAGCGCCGCCGCCTCGAGGCGTTCCTCGACGAGGTCCGCGGCCGCGTCGCCTTCCTCACCGATGGCGGCACCCACGAGCGCACGCCCATCCTGGGCGGCCACACCCAGTCGCTCACGGTCGACGTCTTCCTCAGCGGCCGCTACGGGATGGCCTGCCCACGCCGTCCCGGGCGGTCGCCGACCCTCCAACTCGCCTTCTCCCACGCCGGCAGCAGCAAGACGCTGCGCCTGCGGCCGATCCGACGCGTCTGCGACAGCGCAGTCCGCGTGCCGGTGCGCGAAGAGACGCTGCGCACGCTGCTCGCCACCGGCGGACGCTGGCGCCTGCACGTGCGCCTGGCCAACCGCCCCGTCGCGGTGGCCGACCTGATCGTCGAGCATGCCGATCGCACGGCCCCGTTGCGCCGGGACTACGTGGCGCTGTAGGGGCACAGGGAGCCCTGAGCGAGCGGAGCGAGTCACAGGGCGAGTCTTTGCCCGACCCGTGCATGGTGCGGAGCACCCCGCCTCCCGTACAGTCCGGGAAGGCAACCAACGGCGCGCGCGTCAAAACCGCGGGCCGGGTGGCCCGTGGAGGCTCCGATGCGCCAGCTTCATCGATTCGCGTGGTTGACGACCTGTGCCCTGCTGACCCTGGCGCTGCTCGCGCCACCCGCGCTGGCTGACGACAAGAAGCCCGCCGAGGACGCGCCGTCCGTCGTGAACGTGGCGAACGAAGAGGTCCCGATGGACCAGTTCCTGCGCGCCGTGTCCAGGGTGACCGGCGTCCCGCTGGTCTGGAACCCCGCCGACAAGAACATCCGCGGCAAGAAGATCATCGGCAACGTCGACATGAACATGCCGCGCGAGGAGCTGTTCAGCTACGCACGCGCCCTGCTCACGTTCTACGAGTTGGTGATGATCCCCGTCGGGCCCACGGGACACCAAGTGCACCTCGTGATGGACGCGCGCCAGACGAGCTCGATCCTCAGGCTCAAGCCCGAGCACGTGACGCTGACGGACGCGAACATCGCCGAGTTCGCCGACGACGACGGCCGCTTCCTCACGACCACCATCCAGGTCGAGCACATGGACGACCTGCGCAACGCACGCAACGCGCTCACGCGCATCGTGACGGGCCAGAACATCGGCAACGTGACCGAGGTGCCCGCGGCCAAGGCGTTCATCGTCACGGACTTCGCGCCGAACGTCATCGCCTGCTACCGCCTGATCAAGCAGATGGATCGTGCCCAGGTGCGCCCGTCCACGACGAACGGCCGGACCGTGGCGATCACGCTCGAGCACGCACAGGCGCACGACCTCGCGAAGACCTTGGTGCAGCACTACGCGCGCGTGCCGGCCTCGCCGCAGCGCGGCGCCCCGACAATGACAAGGACCTCAGCGCCCCGCATCACGGCGGATGCGCGCACGAACCAGCTGCTGGTCACAGGCGACGACGCCGAGATCAAGGCCGTCCAAGCGG
>JAHEIK010000623.1:1973-2501 GCA_024639415.1 Planctomycetota bacterium | reverse complement strand
ACGGGCGCGAAGGAGAAGGGCATCATGGCGGGCGCGGCGATCGGCGGCGTCGTCGGCCTGGCCGCTCTGTTCGGCGGCCCCGTCTCCGGCGCCTCCATGAACCCGGCGCGCTCGATCGGCCCGGCGCTCGCGAGCGGCGACCTGAGTCACCTGTGGATCTACCTCCTCGCCCCCCTGGTCGGTGCCGTGATCGCGGTGCCCGTCTGCCGCGGCATCGCAGCCGAGGGCTGCTGCGAGCCGGGCGAACTGGAGTGCTCGTGAACCCGAGGCGCCTGCTCTTCGTGTGCGTGGAGAACTCCTGCCGTAGCCAGATGGCGGAGGCCCTCGCCCGCATGGACGGGGGCCCCGGCCTCCAGGTGCACAGCGCGGGCTCGCGTGCATCGGGCGTCGTGAACCCCGGCGCGATCCGCGCGATGGCGGAGCTCGGCTACGACCTCGGCACGCACCGCTCCAAGACCCCCGCCGACCTCCCCGGCGACGGCCCGTACGACGTCGTGGTCTCGATGGGGTGCGGGGACGCGTGCCCCA
>JAHEIK010000623.1:0-1963 GCA_024639415.1 Planctomycetota bacterium | reverse complement strand
CGCCGGCCGCCGCGAGGACTGGGACGTGCCCGACCCGAAGGCCATGGACGAGGCCGGCTTCCGGGCCGTCCGGGAGGAGATCCGGGACCGGGTCCGCGCGCTGCTGGGGTCTCTCGAGGCCGCCTCCTGAGCCGCCCGCTGGCGTACGGGACGCAGGATGGTCGCGACGCCTCAAGCACCGGGCCGCATCCGGTCGAAGAGAGATCACCGGTTCGTCGATACCTGCGGGGGTCAGCATGCCCAACAACACCAAGACGAAGAAGCCTTGGATCTGGCGTCGCCAGTACGTGATCGATCGCCAGCTGCAGATGGGCATCGCGGGCTATCTGGCCGCAGGCCTCGGCGGTGTCGCGCTGCTCTGCGCGGCGGCGCTCTACGTGTTCCTGGGTGGCAAGGCCGTACCCGGCCTCGATCCCCTGCGCCGGTTCCTGCTGGTGGCCAACGCCACCTACTTCATCCTGGCGGCAGGCATCCTGACCCTCTTGACGATCCTGCTCACGCACCGGTTCGCCGGCCCCGCCTTCGTCATGAAGGAAGCCATCGACGGCATGCTCGCAGGCGACTACGGCAAGCGCCTCAGCCTGCGCAAGAAGGACTACCTCAAGGACCTGGCCGGGCCCCTGGATCAGCTCAGGCACACGTGGGTGCGTCACGAAGAGGCCTCGCGCCAGACGCTCGAGAGCCTCGAGAGCGCGCTCGCAGCGGAGGACGTCGAGGCCGCCCAGGCCTTGGTGAAGGAGATGCAGGACGCGCTGCTCGTCAAGCCCGAGACGGTTCCCGAGAAGCGCGACCCGACGGACGGCGAGCCCGAGACGGACGCCGCCTCCCGCAAGGAGCCCGAGGCCTCCCTCGCGACGTAGCCGCCGGGTCCTCCGCGCGATCAGACGTCGGGCAGCGACGGCGGACTGAGATCCGGCCGACCCTCGAAGTCCGGGCGCGGGATCCGCGTCTTCGTGAGGAGCTTCTCGATCTCCGTGAGCGCGCGCTCCATCTGCGGATCGTGACCCGCGGCGTGGTCCTGGGGCTTGATCTCGACCTCGATGTCGGGATCGACGCCGTAGTTCTCGAGGCCGTATCCGCCGTCGAAGTACCACGCGCTGAACTCGGGCTGCGTCGTCACCGTGCCGTCGACGAGAGCGTGGCGCGGCCAGATGCCGACGACGCCGCCCCACGTCCGCACGCCGATCAGGGGGCCGAGGCCGTACGCCTTGAAGCCGTGGCTGAACATGTCGCCGTCCGACCCCGCGTACTCGTTGGTCAGGCCGACCATCGGACCGACCGGCGCGTGCATCGGATAGGAGTACGGCTTGCCCCAGCGCGGCTTGCCGTAGCCGATCCGCTTCCGCAGGAGCTTCTGCAGGATGAGCTGCGAGACGTGGCCGCCGCCGTTGAAGCGCACGTCGACGATGAGCCCGTCGTGCTCGACCTCCGAGAGGAAGTAGCGGTGGAACTCCGAGAACCCGCGGGCCCCCATGTCGGGGATGTGCACGTAGCCGACGCGCCCCTTGGTCGCACGGTGGACGCGCGCCCGGTTGGACTCCACCCAGTCGCGGTACCGCAGCGGATACTCGGCGCTGAGCGTCTCGACCGTGATGGTCCGCGAGCCCCCGCCCCTGCGCCGCAATGAGAGCTGCACGGGCTGGCATGCCCGGTGCACCAGGCACTCCTCAGGGGAGCGCTTGGCGCCTACGGCCTCCCCCGCCACGGCGACGATCTCGTCCCCCTCCTTGACGCCCAGTCCGGGCGCCGCCAGCGGCGAGGCGTGAGGCGGATCCCACCCGTCGCCGCGGGGGATGCGACCGATGTGCCAGGTGCGCGTCTTGCGGCGGTAGACGAGGTCCGCGCCGAGGAAGCCCTGGAGCCACATCGGTCGCGGCCGGTAGTCGCCGCCGAACTCGTAGCAGTGACTCGTACCCAGCTCGCCCTGCATCTCCCACATGAGGTCGGAGAACTCGGAGCGGCT
>JAHEIK010000622.1 GCA_024639415.1 Planctomycetota bacterium | reverse complement strand
GTCTCCGATGCCGAACGCCGCCGCGGCAGCCTTGCGGTCGAAGCCCTTGGCTTGCAGGAGCTCCCACGCGGCGGCCAGCTTCGGTGACGTGCCCTTGGCCCAAGCCAGGACCTCGACCACGCCGCCGGGCTTGCGCGCGAAGACCAGCGTCCGCGTCTCATCGGGGCGCTCGATCGCGACGGCCTCCGCGCCCCGTACGAACGCATCGAAGGCGCGGTGCACGTGCCAGGTGTTCTTGCGGTGGCCCTGCTGCGTGATCAGGCCCCAGGGTGCGAAGCCCTTGGGACTCGGCTTGGCGTGGAACTCCTCCAGACACGCCACGGTCTGCGCTGTGAGCCCGGCCTCGAAGAAGGCGAGCAGCATCTCGCTGAACGGGATGTTGGCGTGCGGCGTGCCGCGACGGTGCGAGGACCACTCCGTCACCAGGAACTCCGGCTTGCCCGCCAGGTCCACGCGCTCGATCTCGGCTTCGTAGGCCGCTCGCGCCCGCTTGACGGCGGAGGTCGGCCGGCCGAAGTGATGCCAGGAGACGAAATCGAGCGGCAGGTCGTGCTGCTTGGCGTAGCGGATCAGCTCCAGGTTCAGGATGTCGGACGGCGCGCGCTTGTGGATCTTGCCGTCCCATTGGTTCGTTGCGCAGCCGCCGATCTTCGCCTTGGGGTCCACCTCGCGGATGACACGCGCGGTCTCGGCGTACAGGGCGAGGAAGTCTTCCAGCGAGCCCTGCCAGTACTTCAGGTCCGGCTCGTTCCAGAACTCGTAGTAGCGCTCAGCGCCCTCGACCTCGCGGAAGACCTCCGCCAGCGTGCGGATCAGCCGTCGCCACGTCTCCATGTCACGGGGTGCATGCGCCTGCTTGTTCTCCCAGCCGCCTGCTTCGAACGTGCCCCGGTCCTCGGAGGCCGACAGCCACGGCGGCGTGCCGCTGATGTGCACGACGAGCTTGTCGTGGGACTTGGCGAGGTAGCGCAGCCGCGGGCCCTGCTTCTTCAGGCGCGCGACCAACTCCGCTTCGCTCTTCGAGACCTTGGCGTTCCAACCCCACAGGCCGAAGACGCGCGCCGTGTGGTGATCGGGGATCTCGGCGTAGGCGCGGGCGCCGTGGCGCGTGCGTGGGTTGTAGAAGACCGACGAGCGCAGCAGGTCCAGGCCCTCCTGGCGCCACTCCAGATCGCCTAGGCGGACCGTCGTGGCAGCACCCTCGGCGGCGAGATCGGCCGCCGTGCCTGCGGCCAGGCTCGTCGGCAGGGTGCGGAGGCCGGCCCGCTCCTGGATCTCCCGCACGACGAAGCGTCCATCGCGCTTCTCGAGGCGGGTCGCGACGAAGTGCGCGCGCAGATCGAGGGGGACGTCGCGGGTGGCGGCCAGCGCCCGCTGGGCTCGCAGTTCGGGCGTGGCCCGGCCCTTGCTCAGCGTGAGGAAGGACGTCCGCATCACGCTGGCTATGCGCAGGGTCTGCAGCAGGTGGTCGAGATCCCAGACGGCGTGCCGGTTGAGCCGGAGCTTCCCACCTTCCGCCACCAGTCCGCGTCCGAGGCGTGTTTGCTGCCACAGCGCCTTCGGGATCTCGTCGGCGGGCGTCTCCGTCAGCCACGCGTCGTGGATGACGTCGGCGGCGTCCTCGGTGCGCAGGAACGCTCGCAGGTCCCGGGCCACCGTCGTGCTGCTCTGCAGGCGGTCGGCCATGGCCATGAGGGTCTTGCGCGTTCGGGCTACGCGCTCGCTGCGTGCCTTGGCTGCGCGCTTCCCGGCGTTCTTGCCGTGCTTCTTGTCCCACGCCAGCGCTGCTTCTAGACGTGCATGGTGCTGGTGCAGAACGAGGTAGCCCTCGAACGCCAGGCGCGCCGGCAGCGTCGTCAGGCTCTCGCCCATGGCCTGTTCGATCGGGTCGACGTCCTCGGGGGCGGCAGTGATCGAGGCGCCTGTGAGCAGGAGCACGCAGAGCAGCGGGAGGAGTCGGAGGGCCGGGCTGTTCCTCGGCATCGCCGTCACACGCTCGCCTCGTCGCGCAGGAACCACACGTTGCGGATCAGCCCTTCGCGCACCTCGTACATGGCGACGGCGTACACGACCTCGCCCGCGCGCATCCCCTCGACGTGCTCGTGATCGATCGCGAAGACCTCGTGCTCCACCCGTGAGAGCAGGCGTGCGTGCAGGTCCGGATGGCTGTCGAACAACGCGCCGTAGCGCGCGCGCATCGCCTCGGCGCCGTCGAACATGACGGCGCCCGAGGGGTGCGCACGCACGACGCAGTCCTCGGCGTACGCGGCCAGGAACGCGTCGATGTCGCGCGCGTTGTACGCGTCAAGCTGCCGTTGGGCAGCCTCGGCGGGCGTGACGTGCGTGGGCATGGGGAGATTGTAGGGGCACGCGTCCCTTCACTGGAGTGGCTGTAGGGGCGACCTGAGCGAGACACCGGAGGTGTCGAAGCGCAATGGTCGCCCGACCCGTACGTCGTCCTGGGTGCGCAGGCGGGAACGGGAACGTGGCCCGGGCACGTC
>JAHEIK010000621.1 GCA_024639415.1 Planctomycetota bacterium | reverse complement strand
AAGGCCGCCAGCAAGCAGGTGCCGGGCCAGTGGCGCGAGTACCGCAACGTGGTTGCGTACACGGACGACGGCCGCATCTCCGATCCGGCGCGCATCCCGCAGCGCGGCCCCCTGACGTTGCGCTGGACGCAGGGCGGCTACCTGACCGTCGCAGGTGCGTCCGCCTATCCGGACGAAGCCGGCGCCCTAGTGCTGCGCCGCACGGACGGCCGCCCCTTCTTCGAAGAGCAGCGCAGTGTGGTCGAGGCCTTCATCGAGGACGGCGACAGGTTCGGCCCGTTCCGTCCCGGCGCCGTCGAGTTCGAACTCCGCGCCGGCCGCCGCCTGCTGCGCACGTATCACGTCGTCATCCGCACGGGCGAGGAGCGGCGGCTGCGCATCCGGTAGCGCGCCCGAGCGCGGCACGCGAGACCGACGCCTCCGCCTCCGTGTCGTCGCCCAACCCCGCTTGCTGGGCGCCTCGCGCTACCCCTGGGCCGTCGTCTGTAGCGCGGAGCTGACCTCAAGCGCCATCTGGTCTGCGGCAGCCAACTCGTCGCTGACGACGACCTCCGCGCCGGCCTCCTGCAGCGGTCCCACCGAGCGCGCAGCCATCGTCCGCGCCGCGATCAGGATGTCGCTGCGGTGGCGACGTGCCGTGGCGATGACGCGTCGTGCAGCCTCATCGTCGGGAATCGCGATGACGAGCGCGCGGGCTTGCTCCAGCCCCGCCCGCAAGAGCGTCGTCTCGGTCGCCGCGTCACCCACGAAGGCGGGCACGCCCGTCTCGTTGAGTGCGCGAATGGTGTCGGAGTTCATGTCCACGACGGCGTACGAGATGGCGGCCGCCTCCAGGTCGAGCGCAACACGCCGCCCGACGGGTCCGAAGCCGGCGATGATGACGTCGTTGACGGGGGGCCCTGCTTCCTCGTCGGCCTCTCCATAGCGCTGCCCCAACCCCACGCGATCCGACCACGGCACGACGGCCGCGGAAGACAGCAGCGGCGCCAACCTGCGCCCGAGGCTGGACAGCAAGGGCGTCACGAAGAGCGTCAGCACGACGACAGACATGATCAATGCGTTCAGACGTGCATCGAGCAGCCCGATCGCCGTGGCCTCCCCCAGCAAGACCAAGCTGAACTCGCCTGCCTGGGCCAGCGTGAATCCGACGACAACGGCCACCGAGGCGTGGGCACCCACCAACCAGCAGGAGAGGCCGACGAAGAGACTCTTCGCGAGCAGGACGACCACCGTGGCGAGCAGGACGACACTCCAGGACTCGGCCACCACCTGGGGCGCCAGCTGCATCCCGAGGACCGTGAAGAACACCGCCAGGAAGAGATCGCGAATGGGGACGATCTGTCCCATCAACTCGTAGCGGAAGCGCGTGCCGGAAAGCATGAATCCGGCGAGGAACGCGCCCATCTCCAGACTGAAGCCGAGCAGGTGGGTGATCCATGCCGCGCCGAGGGCATAGGCCATGCCCACGATGAGCAGCAGCTCCCCGGCACCGCTGCGCGAAGACTCGTGCAGGAGCCAGGGCATCGCCAGCCGGCTGGCGACGATCAACACACCGATCGCTCCGAGGCGCAGCAGCATGTCGCCGACGCCGTCGAAGGCCGCCCCGTCGGACAGGGTGAGCCCCGCCGCGCGAGCCAGCAGCGGCAAGCATGCCAACATCGCCACGACGGCGAGATCCTGCACCACCAAGACCGCCACCGCGAGTCGCCCCGAGGGGCGCGACAGCTCGCGGCGCAAGGTCAGCAGCTTCAGCACCACGGCCGTCGAAGAGAGCGAGAGCGCCATCGAGACGGCGAGCCCGCGGTAGGGATCCAAGCCGAAGGCCATGGCGAGTGCCCACAGGCCCAGCACGCAGAGCCCACACGCCAAGCCGGCACCCCCGACCAGCTGCAGCAGGCGTCCTCGCAGGCTCGAGAGGTGCAGTTCCAGCCCGATACCGAACAGCAGCACGACGATGGCCAAGTGTGCGATCGGCGCCAGCTGATCGGGTGCGGGCACGAGGCCGAGCGTGTTCGGCCCCAGCACCATTCCGGTGAGGAGGAAGGCGGGGATCATCGCAAGGCCCATGCGCCTCGTGAGCAGAGCCACGACGGAAGCCGAGACGAGGACGATGACGAGGTCGCCGACGACACCGACCTCGCCGCCGCCAGCCGCGCCCAGCGGTGAATGAAGGAGAAGGGTCGTCATGGCGCTCGTTGTACCGACAGGCGGGACGGGGGGCCGCTTCTGGGCGCCGACCGGCATGCCGGTGGCCGCGCCAGCAGGCGAACAGCCACGAGGGACCAAGGACCCGCCCCTGCACACATTGCTTGACGGGCGGCCTATTTGGGAATAACTTCCCAAATGTCACGAGGGGGCCCGTGACCATCCCCATGGAAAACCCAACGACCCGTCCAGGAGCCCGCTCATGCGACTCGTACTACCGCTCGCCCTCTGCTTCCTACTCGCCGTTCCACTGGTCGCCTGCGGCGGTGGCGGCGGAGCCCTCGCCCCGCAAGGCAAG
>JAHEIK010000159.1 GCA_024639415.1 Planctomycetota bacterium | reverse complement strand
GGGTGCGCCCGTAGCGGTCCACCTGCTCGACCTCGAACGGGTCACGCGCCGGTGCATGGCGCGCGTCGAGCGCCATCAACAGCACCGCGACGCTGTAGGTCTTCTGCAGCGGCAGCTTGCGCAGGTAGGCGAACGCCTTCACCACCGCGGGGTGCTGCGGCTTCACCCCACCCTTGAGCAGGGTGAGCGTGGCGAGCGCGGTGGGACCCATGGGGTAGCGCTTCTGGTATCCGCTGGGCCACGAGCCGTCCTTCTGTTGCTGTGCGAGCAGCCAGCGCACGCCGAGCTTGATCGCGGCGTTGACGCGCGTGCGGAACTCGATCGGATAGCGGCCGTTGATGAACTGCTCTTCGTCGAACCGCGCAGGCGGCTGCGCCCTACCGCCCTTCGCTGCCGCCCCTTCCGCCGGAAGGACGGCCACGGCGAGCAGGAGGGCGAGGAGCAGACGGGCCACCGCCTCAGAATAGCCAGGGCGTCCCCGGGGTGCCGCATCCTCTGCGGCAATGAGCAACCTCCTTCTCACGGGCCTCGGCGGCTTCTTCGGGGCCATGGGCCGTCACGGTCTCAGCGGGCTGGGGCAGCGCGTGGCCGGCTCCCCGCTGCTTCCGCTGGGCACGCTGCTCGTGAACGTGCTCGGCTGCCTCGCCATCGGCCTGCTTGCGGGCGTGGCCGAGGCGCGCGGTCCGTTCACCCCGGCGCGCCAGGCCTTCGTGCTGACGGGGCTCCTGGGCGGCTTCACGACCTACTCGGCCTTCGGCTTCGAGAGCATGCAGCTCATGCGGACGGGGCATGCCGGACTCGCCGCGCTGAACGTGCTGCTGCAGATCGCCCTCGGCTTCGCGGCCGTACTGGGCGGGATGGCACTCGGCCGCCAGCTCTGATTCGTCAGCGCTTCTTCTTGCGGAGCGTGGTCGCCTTGCGCTGAGCCAGGGCGGCGGCCTGGGTTCCGCGGAAGCGCAGCGCCACGTTCTCGTAGAGGATCGCAGCTTGGGTGGAGACGAGCCGCCGCGCCGTGCCCACGGCGACGGCCAGGGCCCGGCCTGCCGCCACCTCCCGTCGGCGCGCGGGACTTGCGAGCAACTCTTCCATCACGGCCGTCGCCCTGCGGCTCTCGGGGGCTCCCTCGTACCAACGCCGGACCTCGTCCAGCACGCGCCACGCGTCGTAGTAGCGCTCGAGGACCCGCAGCTCCGTGGCTCGGGCCAGGCGCGCCGTCGCATAGGCATCGATCCATGCGTAGGCAGCGTGGACCGTGCGACACTCGGCGTCCTGCTCCGGACGGCAGCGGAGCAGGCCCGCGATGCGCTTCCGAGTTGCGGCATAGCGCCCGACCTCGAGTCCCTGGGCGATCCAGCGCTGCGCGAGTCCGTACGCAGGCTGCGGTCTCGCGCGCTGCAGCGCGCGCACGATTTCGGACTCGGGTAGCTTCGTCGCAGAGCCCGACCACAGCACGTCACCGTAGGCCGAGATCAGACAGCCTGCGGGGTAGCGCTGCACCAGATAGGCCCGCTGTGTGTCGATGCCCGCCACGGCGATCGGGTAGCGCGCGCGCTGCGTGCGCGCGAACCGCTCCGCCTTCGAGAGTGCGTCGCGGGTAACAGCCAGGACCGTCAGGCCGCGCCGGCCGTAGCGCGCCTGCAGGGCGTTGAGTTGGGCAACATGGCGCTTGCAGTGCGAGCACCGCGTGCTGAAGAACTCCAGCAGGACGATGCGGCCGCGCAGGCCGGCGAGCGTGAGGCGGGCCGCGCCTACGTACCCCGACGCGCCGAGGGTCGGAGCTTGTTCACCCGGCTGGAGTTCGGCATGGGCCGCGCGGTTGGTCACGAGGAGCATCGTCAAGAGCAGCAGCAGGTGGATCGGGCGTGGCGTCATGCGTTCACCAGTACAGGAGTCCGGGCTCGATGAGGATCACGGCGCCAAGTGCGAGCATCACGACACCGCTGATGAGCTTGAGCCAGCGTCCGGCGCGCTCTTGCAGGCGCCTGCGTGAGAGCGTGAGTACGGCGATGAGCAGCATCAAGGCGTCGTCCAGCATGTAGAAGACCTGGTACAGCGCGATGTAGCCGTAGTGCTCCAGTCCCGTGATGTCTTGGCGCGCGAGAACACCCGTGTAGATCGCCGGGAGTCCCGCCGTGCACAGCAGCTCGACCACGTTCACCAGGAACGCGAGCGCAACGACGCCGAGCATGGCGCCCCCGAGGTGCTCAGCGCGCAAGATGCGGCGTACCCGCTCGTACAGCCCCGGCTTGGCCCCCTCGGGAATCGACAGCGTGATGCCCTTGTGGAACGCGAAGAAGTCCTTCACGTGCACGGCGCCCACGAAGACGGCAAGTCCCCCGAGCAGGAGGGTCACGACGCGCGACATCCCGACAAGCAGGAAGAAGTTCAGCCACGCGACCATGAACGCGAAGTAGACGATGCCGCTGACGAGGACGAACGTGCCGGCGATTGCCAGCATCTTCGCGCGGCTGCGCATGTTGACGAGCAGGCTGAGGAGGAAGAGCAGCACCCACATGGCGCACGGATTGAAGCCGTCGATCAAGCCCAGGACGATGGTGAAGAGCGGCAGACCGAGTTCGTCCGGGTCGACGCGCCCGAAGAGTGGCAGGTCGATGACGTCCGTGCCCTCCTCCTCACACGGCGCCTCCTCTTCCGGCGCGTCGAGGTCGACTTCGCAGCCCTCGGCCACGTCGTCGTCCGTCAGGGAAGCTGTGTCCCTCTCCAGGGCAGCCACGATGCGGGCACCGCTCACCTCGTCTCCGCGCCATCCGATCTCCAGGTGCCCTCCGACGTAGATCGCCGGCGTCGAGACCGTGCGGACGTCGGCTTGGGTGACCAAGGCGCGGAGACGCTCGAGGCCGCGACCGTCGGCGACGATGTCGTGCTTGATGACGCGCAGGCCCCCTCGTCGCTCGGCGAGGCCGCGCACGAAGCGCTCCGCCTTCTCGCAGTGCGGACATCCCGGTCGCACGAACAGCTCGATCACGTGTGTCCCGGCTGCGCTCTCCTCCGCACGGGCGGCCACCCCGAGGGTGGTAGCCAGCAGGACCAGGAGGAGGGCCGCGGCACCTCGCATGGGGTGGGGGGCAGCAAGGGGCGGGCCACGGCACCTTTCGGTAGGGTGGGTCGCATGGACGAACGAACAGCCGCCCGCTGGCGCATGCTTGCCGCGGCCCTGCTGTTCTCGACCGGGGGGGCTGCCATCAAGGGCTGCGGATTCTCCGGCTGGCAGGTTGCGGCATTCCGCAGCGGGATGGCGGCCGTCGCCCTGCTCCTGATGCTGCCGGCCGCCCGTCGCGGCTGGCACCGCAAGCAGGCGCTGGTGGGGCTCGCCTACGCCGCGACCCTGATCCTCTACGTGCTGGCAAACAAGCTGACCACCGCGGCCAACGCGATCTTCCTGCAGTCCACCGCCCCTCTCTACATGCTCGTGATCTCGCCGCTGCTGCTGAAGGAGGCGGTGCGGCGCCGCGATCTCGCCTTCATGGCGGCCCTCGCGGTGGGGCTGGGGCTGTTCTTCGTGGGCTCGGAACCCCCTCGCAGCACGGCGACCAACCCGCTCCTGGGCAACGTCCTCGGGGCCTGCAGCGCGATTACCTGGGCTCTGACCGTGGCGGGGCTGCGCTGGATCGCGCGCAGCGAGGGCCTCGCGGGAGGATCCCCGGCCGGCGCGGCGGCCGGCGCGACGGTGCTGGGCAACATCTTCGTGTTCGTCGTCTGCCTACCCCTGGCCCTGCCGGTGGAGGGGGCGCGCTTCGTGGACTGGGCCCTCGTCGGCTACCTGGGGGCGTTCCAGATCGGGCTGGCCTACGTCTTCATGACGGCCGGCATGCGGCGTGTCCCGGCCTTGGAGGGCGCGCTGCTGCTGCTCGTGGAGCCCGTCCTCAACACCGTCTGGGCCTGGATCTTCCACGGTGAGGTGCCCGGCCCGTGGTCACGCGCCGGGGCGGCCCTGATCCTGCTGGCGACCGCGGCACATGCCTTGCGTAGTGGTTCCCGGATTCGCGCCACACCAGATTGACACCGAACACAAGTCCGGCGCCCGGCCTGCCGATACCGATGCCGGAGAACTTCGGAGGCGGCATGCGAACTACTACCTGTGTATGGATCCTCAGCCTGTGTGCCGTGGCCCTGGGGGGCTGTGGCGCAGCCGGCGACGATCGCTACATCTTCCTGGAGGGCGGGGATGAGACCGCGGCCCTCGATGAACAGGTGCTCGAGGCGCTGTCTGCCCATGCTGTGACGCCCGTCTCCAGGCCCCAGCCGGAGTCCGAGGCGCTGGTCGCACTGGGTCGCGCGCTGTTCTTCGACAAGGAGCTCTCGGGCAATCGCAACATCTCGTGCGCCACGTGCCACCACCCCGTCGCGGGCACCGGCGACGCTCTGCCTGTGTCCTTCGGGGAGGGCGGCGTCGGCCTCGGAGCCAACCGCGAGCAAGCGGACGCGCACCTCATCCCGCGCAATGCGCCGCACGTCTTCAACGGCGGCGTCACCGGCGTCAACTCGATGTTCTGGGACAGCCGCGTCACGCACGATCCCGTGACCGGTGTCCTCACGACGCCGGAACTCGGCTTGAACACGGCAGCCCCGGTCCTGGCCGAGGCGCTCCCGCTGACGAGCGCTCTGGCGGCGCAGGCGATGTTCCCCGTCACCTCGCGCGAGGAGATGCGTGGCCAGTCCGACCCGCTGGCTCCCGATCCGCTGCGCGACGCGGTGGACAATCCCTCGATCTGGGCTGCCCTGATGGACCGCATCGGAGCCATCCCGGAGTACCGGACGCTGTTCGCGGCGGCCTATCCCTCGGTGCCGGACTTCGACGACTTCAACTTCGGGCACGCTGCGCGTGCCATCGCAGCGTTCGAGCGTGACGCGTGGACCGCGCTCGACACGCCGCTCGACAACTACCTCGGTGGCGACATGTCCGCCATGAGCAACGCCGCCAAGCGCGGTGCGCTGCTGTTCTTCGGGCGCGCAAGCTGTGGCAAGTGCCACGACGGACCGCTGCTCAGCGACTACGAGCACCACGCCGTATGCGTGCCCCAGGTCGGCCCCGGCAAGGTCGAGGCGAACGAGGACCGGGGTTTGGCGCTGGAGACGGGGCTGGTTGAGGACGACTACAAGTTCCGCACGCCCGCCCTGCGCAACGTGGCGCTCACGGGGCCCTGGATGCATGACGGTTGCTTCACGACGCTCGAGGCCGCCGTCCGGCACCACCTGGATCCGCTCAGCAGCCTCACGAGCTTCGACGTGAGCCAGCTGCCGGCGCCCTTCAACACGATGGTCGACACCGATCCGGCACGCAACGCCGCGCGCGTGGCGGCGCTGGACCCGGACCATCCGATGGACGTGGGTCTGAGCGACGGGGAGTTCGACGATCTGATGGCGTTCCTGCATGCCCTGACGGACCCGGCGTCGACGAATCTCCTGGGCGTGATTCCCGACAGCGTGCCGAGCGGTCTGCCGGTGAAGGACTGAGCGGCGCGCGCGGTTACCCTCGGAGCATGCTCCGAACGACTCTGCGTGTCCTTGTAGCCGTCTCTCTCGTGTCTGTCGCGTTCCCGGTCTTTGCCGGAGACAAGGAGCAGGCGGCGGCGAAGAAGCGTGCGAGCGCGCTGATCGCCAAGCTGCCTGCGCCGACGCCGGCGATCTCCCTCAGCTTCGAGGGCGACCTGCTCATCCAAGATCTCTGGGCCGGCGAGATCGCCATGTCCGCGCGGATCGCGCGACTCGGGTCGCAGTGGGTCTGGCGCGTGACCGAGACGAGCTTCCTCGATTGGCAGGGGGGAGAGGTGCGCGAGAAGGTCATGCTGCACCTCGGCAAGGACCTGTCGATCCTGAGCGGCACCTGCGAGCGCAGCGAGAAGGAGACGACCGTCTCGCTGGGGTTCTCACGCAGCAAGAACGGCTTCGACGGGTTGCGGCGGACGAAGAAGGGCGAGGACTGGGGTACGGCCGAGAAGTTCTCGATGAAGGCGCCCCCCGGGGCCGCCGGCACCGGCGCGGCGGCCCTGCTGTTCCTGCGCGCGGCGAAGGGTGCGCAGGGCACCTCCTACGCGCTGCCCTGGGTGCCGAACCCGTCGTGGAAGGCACCCGAGAAGGCCGACAACCAGGAGCCGCTGACGCTGACGCTCGAGGGGCATGCGAAGTTCCAGCGCGGGAAGAAGAGCTTCGAGACGTCCCAAGTGGCCATGACGCAAGGCTCGACGGGTTGGACACTGCATCTCTCGCGCGACCATCGCAAGCTCATCGCGATGGTGAGCAAGAACGGGCCTGTGCAGATCGTGCCGAAGGGCATGGGCGGCGAGCGCATCACCGCCGATCCGGCTCAGCCCGCCACGACCTGGAAGCGCGCCTTCTTGAAGTTCGGCTTCGGCTACCACATGGCGCGCAAGCCGCTGCTCGCGGACGCCTTCCACTGGGAGCTCATGTACGAACACGAGTGCAAGGTCCTGAAGCGCTGGCCGGCCGACAAGCCGCTCGCCGACTTCAAGCAGGCGTGGACCCAGGAGTTCGTGAACGGCTCCAAGCACCGCGATGTCCTGAGCACCCGCCGCCTGCTCGCGATGACCCTCGCGACGGGCAAGGTGAAGAAGGAGACCGCCGACGAGGTCGTCTTCTGGGCGCATCCCAACTTCGGCGGCGGCACGCAGCGCACCTACTACCTCAAGCAGATCGATGGGATCTGGGGCATTACGCGAATTGACTTCTGATCGGCTGCGCGGGGCGCTGCTCTCGCTGCGCCGGGTCCCGGCTGCGGATCCACGGGGCCTTCAGCGCGCCGGGCGCGTCCTGGCTCGACCCCACGACCCCACGACCCCACGAATGATCGAGCCCGCGGTCTGCCACGATCACACTTACGCGGGGCGTTCCGCGCTCCCGCGCGGATTGTGCGCGCCTTCGGCGCGGCAAGGAGGGGCTACGCGCCCCTCCTTCCGATCCTCCTCGCCCCTACGCGAGTGCTGACGACGGCCGAGCGGCGCCCTTGGGACCCGCGGCTGCCTGGAGGTGATGCCTTCGCCCGTGGCTGCGGGGCTCCGGGCTACTTCGCGTCCTTGGCGATGCGCGTGTAGTTGAGCACCATCAGCATCTTCTCCTTGCCGTCGGCTCCGGTCGAGTAGGTCGTCGCGACGAACTTGTCCGCACCTGAGAACACGATCGTCTCGCGCTTCTTGTGCGTCGTTCCGTCGGGCGCCTTGATTTCGCCACGCCAGGTGAGGGTCGTGGCCTTCTCGTCCCACGTGCCGGTCAGCATCTCGATGCTGCTCGACATCGTCATGCACCACGTACGCTGGAACGACTTCGTGAAGTTGTCGTAGGCGATGTGCCCCGCGCCCTCGAACGCGCCGCCCATGAACGGGCCCTCGTAGCGCATCTGCACGTAGCGCCCGCCGATGATCGAGGTGCTCTCGGCGGTTCCGGTGATGGGTATGTCGCCCATCATCGTGATCGTCTTGCCGGCGACCTTCCACGAGCCCACGAAGCGCGGGAGCACGTTCTTGTGCATCGCGCCCGGCGTGGACAGCTCCATCACCTTCGCGAACAACTCCTGCTCACTCATGGGCTTCGGCGCGGGCTTGTCCTCGGTGAAGCCTGCGCCGGCGGCGAAGGTGAGTACGACGGCTGCGGCGGCGATGCCGGCGATCATGCGAATGCTCATGGTCAGGCTCCTCGTGGCTTGGGGAGCGCGACGGTAGCGGGGGGCCGTGGATCCGGCAACGCCCCGCCCCGCCCTTGCGCTACGAATCAGCCATGAGGCGTTCGAAGGCGCGCGCAACGCGCCGCGGTCCGAGCAGGCGGCCCCAGTAGCGGTGTCCGCTGCCGCCCGGCAGGCGGACCGGTGCCGCGACCACAGCCGTGCGGCCCCAGGCAGGGCGCCAGAAGCGCGCGGCGCTGCGCTTGCGGAACAGCGAGAGGGTCGGCAAGCCCAGCGCGGAGGCCAGGTGGCCGATGCCGGAGTCGCCCGCGATGACGGCTCGCGATGCGAGGAGCCACCGCGACACGGCGTCGAGCGGTCCTGGGACAGCAGTCCGCATGTCACCCCGTGCGCCGGCGTGCCAGCGCTCCTGATCCCCAGGAGCGAGGAGCACCTCGGGCTCCCAGCC
>JAHEIK010000620.1 GCA_024639415.1 Planctomycetota bacterium | reverse complement strand
AAGCTCGTCACGGGCGAAGCGTCGTACATCGCGGCGTCGGGCGTCAAGACGCTGCAGAAGGACCTGATCCGGCTGCTGCGCGGGATCGGCCAGACGGCGGCGGAGCACTTCGGGGCGTTCCTCGTTCTCGAGATCTGGGCAAGCCCCCCGACCGGCGATGAATCTCCGGGTGGGGAGCCGGCTCAGACCCCCGGGTTCGTCATCCACGTCCCGCGCTCCAGCTCACTGGGGAAGGTCGTCGATACGCTCGACAGCGCTCTGTCACGCATCCGGATCGCCGGTCAAGCCCCGACGACGGAGATCCGTCCCACGAAGCGCTGTGGGCCGCGGGACATGGTCTCGGTGCTGTCATCGGTCGCCGAGGACACCTGGTGCCAGGTCCTCGGGCTCGAGGTGAAGCCGATCTACCGCCAGACGGACGGCCCGGAGCTGTACACGCTTCTCCTCCGGGAGTTCCGGCGCGGTCTGTCGAGGGCCCTCCGGCCGACGTTCTTCGAGTTCGTGCAGACACACTCCACGACGCGGCCCGCCCACTTTCACGTACTCGGTCGAAAGGCCGTGGTGAAGGCCGTGTGGGAGGTGGATCGCCAGCTCGCAGAGGTCGCCGACAGCTTCGACTTCCTGCTCCAGGTGACGCCCATGAACGCCGAGCAGGGATGGCGCGACTTCAAGCAGAGTCGCTTCGAGGCCGCGCCGGTGTTTCGATACCGTCCCCTCCCCGTCGATCCCGTCGTGCTCAAGCGCCGGCTCTACCAGCCCCCCGTCGAACGCGTCGAGGATCCCGCGCTCCTCATGTTGTTTCGTCAGAAGCAGGATGAGCTGGATCGTCAGATCACGATGCTTCTCGATCTCAACACGGAGCGGTTCCTGCAGGGGAGCCTGCAGGTCTTCGGCCGGGTCAGCCCGGAACTCGTCCGCGTGGCGGAACAGATCATGGAGCACTGCCCCCCCCGCACCCGCGACGATGCGCGCCGTGGTTTTCTCAGCGCGGCCGAGTTCGCCGAGCGCGCCGAGGAGGAGATCGCATCCTACAAGGAGCAGTGGTCGGAGGTGACCGCGCAGGTCCACATTCGCAGCGACATCGGGCAGGCGCTGATGGTGTCCAACGGCTCCCTGCTGGTCGGTCATGACATGCGCATTCCCACGGCACGCGCCGAGGCGCTGATCGCCCACGAGGTCGGCACGCACATACTCACCTACTACAACGGCCTGGCCCAGCCATTCCAGCAGTTGCATGCCGGACTGGCTGGATACGACGCGCTGCAGGAAGGCCTGGCCGTTCTCTCCGAGTATCTCGTCGGGGGCTTGAGTCGGCCGCGTCTTCGGCTTCTTGCCGCACGGGTGCTGGTGATCCGGGACCTGATCGACGGCGCGACCTTCGTCGATGGCTTCCGCCGGCTCTACCACAACTACGGCTTCGAACACCGAACCGCGTTCACCATTCTGCGCCGCGCTTACCGAGGCGGCGGGCTCACCAAGGATGCGCTGTACCTCCGGGGCCTTGTCGAGGTTCTCGAGTACCTGCGAAAGGGCGGTGAGATCACTCCGCTCTTCCTGGGCAAGATGGCCACCGGTCACATCCCGATCGTGCGTGAGCTACAATGGCGCGGCGTTCTTCGGGACGCCCCCCTCGCCCCGAGATACATGGCGCACGATGGCGCGCTCTCGAGGCTCGAGCGCCTCCGGGAGCGCACTTCCGTGCTGGACCTCATCCAAAGGACGCGATCATGAAGATCGGATTCGTCGTCAACGACATCAAGACCGAGGAAGGTGCATACACGACGAGCCGCCTCGCGACCTCGGCGATCAACTTGGGTCACGAGGAGTGGGTGATGGGATCCGGTGACCTGATCTACGATCCTTGCGACGCCGTCGCCGCCCGCGCGAAGATGGCGCCCAAGGCGAAGTACAAGGACTCGCAGGCATACGTCAAGGATCTGCAGGGGCGGAACGCGCGGCACGAGCGCATCAGCGTCGATGACCTGGACGTGCTGGTGCTTCGCAACAACCCGGCCGACGATCAGGGCTCGCGGGCGTGGGCCACCACGGCCGCCTTCGAGTTCGCACGACTCGCGCTTCGGCGGGGCGTCATCGTCGTGAACGACCCGAACGGACTCGCCAAGGCGGCGAGCAAGATGTACTTCCAGCTGTTTCCGGAAGAGGTGCGTCCGCACACGCTCATCACGCGCGACCGTGACGACATCAAGGCCTTCGCGAAAGAGCAGGGTGGCACGATCGTCCTGAAGCCACTGATCGGTTCCGGCGGCAGTGGCGTCTTCCTGGTCCGGCCGGACGATCTGCCGAACCTCAACCAGATGATCGAGTCGATCAGCCGCGACGGCTACGTCATTGCCCAGGAGTATCTCCCGCAAGCAGCGGAAGGCGACACGCGCTTCTTCCTGATGAACGGACGGCCCCTGCGGGTCAAGGGCAAGTACGCGGCATTTCGGCGAATCCGGTCGGGTGACGACATGCGGTCGAACATTCACGCCGGCGGCAAGAAGGCGCCCGCG
>JAHEIK010000619.1 GCA_024639415.1 Planctomycetota bacterium | reverse complement strand
GTGGCGGAGCTGCAGCGCCACGTGGGGCGCGAGCTCGACGTGCCCGCCGGCGACATCGGCGTGGGTGCGCGGGAGATCGGATTCCTGTTCGGCGAGTTCAAGCGCTTCCATCCCGACGCTGCGGAGGCGATGACGGGCAAGCCCCTCGAGCTCGGAGGCAGCGCGCTGCGCGAGGAGGCGACCGGCTTTGGCGTGGTCTACTTCGCCGAGGAGATGTTGAAGCAGGAGGAGTCGCCCCTGGAGGGGCAGGCCTGCGCCGTTTCGGGGGCGGGCAACGTGGCGCTGCATGCGGCGGAGAAGCTGATCGAGCACGGCGCCAGGGTGATCACGCTGTCGGACTCCGGCGGCTTCGTGCACAGCGAGAAGGGCTTTTCGGAGGACGATGTCGCGCGCATCCGAGAGCTGAAGCGGGAGCGAGGCAGCATCCAGGACTTCGCGGAGGAGACGAAGTTGGACTACCAGGAGGGCCGCGCCTGGGAGGTTCCCTGCGACGCCGCGTTTCCGTGCGCTACCCAGAACGAGCTCGAAGAGGCGGACGCCGAGCGCCTGATCGAGAGCGGGTGCCGGCTCGTGTGCGAAGGCGCAAACATGCCCACCACCGACGCAGCGGAAGAGCGCTTCCGGGAGGCCGGCGTGCTCTTCGGTCCGAGCAAGGCCGCCAACGCGGGCGGTGTGGCGGTGTCCGAGTTCGAGATGGCGCAGGCCGCTTCGCGCCAGCGCTGGAGCGCCGAGAAGGTGGACGAGCGCCTGCGAGAGACGATGCGGCACATCCACGAATGCTGCCTGGAGCACGGCAAGGACGGTGACCGCGTCGACTACGCCGGGGGCGCGTCGCGCGCGGCGTTCGTGCGCGTGGCCGACGCGATGCTCCACTTCTAGCTGCGATGGGAGGCCCCGGAAGCGACCCGGCCGATCGGATGCGCGAGGTGGAGTGGACGGCGCGGGCCGATCGCGTCGCCCCGCTGGTCGATGGCGCCGAGTACTTCCGGGCGCTTCGCGAGTCGCTCATGCGCGCGCAGCGCCAGGTGGTGATCGTCGGCTGGGACCTCCACAGCGAGATCGACCTGCTGCGGGGCGACGAGGCAGACGAGGCCAAGAAGCGGGACGGCTACCCCGTGCGCCTGGCGGACCTGCTGGAGCGCCGGCTCGAGGAGAGGGCGGAGCTGCACGCCCATCTCCTGATCTGGGAGGGCTCCCCGCTCTTCGCCTTCGAGCGCCAGCACCTGCCGCGCATGAAGCGGCCGTGGGCCGGGCACGAGAGGCTCGAGCTCGTCTGGGACCGCGAGACGCCGCCTCTGGCGGCCCAGCACCAGAAGGTCGTCGTAGTGGACGACCGGATCGCCTTCGTCGGGGGCATCGACTTGACCCAGTCGCGCTGGGACGACCACGCGCACGAGCCGGAGGATCCGAGGCGGCGCGTCCCCGGGCTCCTTCCCCGCTACGGAAGCCCGTATCACGACATCATGCTGGCCGTGGACGGCGAGGCCGCGCGGGTGATCGGCGACTGGTGCCGCGAGCGCTGGCGCCGCGCCGCGCAGACCAGGCTCGCCCGACCGGAAGCGGACGCGGCCGGGCACGACGATCCCTGGCCTCCCAGCGTGGAGCCGCTGCTGCGGGAGCGCAGCGTCTCGTTTGCGCTCACGCAGCCCGCCTTCGACGGGCGCGAGGAGAAGCGGCAGGTCGAGGCGAGCTTTCTCGCGCAGATCGCCTCGGCGCAGCGCTTCATCTTCATCGAGAACCAGTACTTTTCGAGCGACACGCTCTGCGAAGCGCTGTGTCGGCGGCTCCGGGAGCCCGGCGGGCCCGAGGTCCTGCTGATCCTGCCGTACGGCTGCCCGGGGACGGTGCAATCCATGGCGCTCGACACCCAGCGGGACCTCCTGCTGGAACGCCTTCGGGAGGCGGACCGGGAGGCGCGGCTGGGGGTCTTCTGGCCGACCCTGCGAGGGGGCGCGGAGGAAGACGTCCACGACTACGCGGTCTACGTGCACGCCAAGACGATGGTGGTGGACGACGGCCTGCTGCGCATCGGATCGGCCAATCTGGCAAACCGCTCGCTGGGCCTCGACAGCGAGCTCGACGCCTTCCTGCGGACCGAGGACGGGGACGAAGAAGGCCGTCAAGCAATTGCCAGCTATCGGCGCCGGCTTCTCGCCTACCTGCTCGGAGTGCAGCCGGAACAGGTCGAGGCCGCCGAGCGGGAGGCCGGCTCGCTCGTGGCGGCGGTGGAGAAGCTCCGCGGGGGCGAGCGCACGCTCCACCCCTTCGAGCACTCGGCTTCGACGCCGCAAGACCTGGCCCTCCCCATCGAGCTGGCGGACCCGGAGCGTCCCCTGGAGGCGAGTGACGTCCTGCGCGCAACGAAGCTCTCCGCCGCGTCCGCGCAGCTCGAGGACCGGGCGGCGATGCTGCGCAACAGGGCCATCGGCACGCTGCGTCGCAACCGCCGCATGCTGGTCGGAGGCGCGTTGGCCGCGCTCTTCGCGGCGATCTGGGCGTTCTCGCCGCTCCGC
>JAHEIK010000618.1 GCA_024639415.1 Planctomycetota bacterium | reverse complement strand
GAAGCGCTGGGCGCTACCGACGACGACATCGGCACCCCACTCGCCGGGAGGCGTGAGGAGCGTGAGGCTGAGCGGATCGGCAGAGACCACGACCAGGGCGCCCGCGGCGTGGGCTCGCTCCGCGAACGCGCTGTAGTCGTGCACGGTGCCGTCGGTGGCAGGGTACTGGACGATGACGCCGCATACGGGCGTGTCGAATTCGAATGCTGTGTGGTCGCCGTGGATGAGCTCGATGTCCATCGCTTCGGCGCGGGTCTCGAGGACGGCGAGGCTCTGAGGGTGCAGTTCGTTCGAGACGAAGAAGCGTGCGTCCTTCACCTTGCGGTTGACGGAGATGCACATGTGCATCGCCTCGGCGACGGCCGTGCCTTCGTCGAGAAGAGACGCGTTGGCGATCTCCATGCCAGTCAGGTCTGCGATCAGCGTCTGGAAGTTGAGCAGCATCTCCAGCCGGCCCTGGGCGATCTCGGCCTGGTACGGCGTGTACTGCGTGTACCAGCCCGGGTTCTCCAGGATGTTGCGCAGGATCACGGGCGGCGTGATGCAGTCCTGGTAGCCCAGCCCGATGAACGAGCGCCAGACCTCGTTCTTGGCAGCGATGTCCCAGATGCGGGAGAGCAGCTGCCCCTCGCTGAGCGCGACCCCGATGTCGAGATCGCGCTCCAGCCGGATATCAGCAGGGACCGCCTCGTCCGTGAGGGCATCCAGATCCTCGTAGCCGAGCGTCTTCAACATCGCAGCGATGTCGTCGTCGCGCGGCCCGAGGTGCCGCTGGATGAACACGTCCGGGTGGCCGAGCGCAGGGTGCGAACCGGTGGTACGGGTGGCCGTCATCACGTCTCCATGGGTGCGCAGGTCGCCGGCGATCGCAGGTTGGAGCCGGCGTTGTCTGTGGGGGGTAGGAGCGGGGCCGAAGCCCCGCCGTTCTACATCACGCCGTAGGCGATAACGCTGTCGGCGATCTTCACGAAGCCGGCCGTGTTGGCGCCCTTGACGTAGTCGACATGGTCCCCGTCGTAGCCGTACTCCACGCACTTGGCGTGGATGCTGGCCATGATCGCCTTGAGGCGCTCATCGACCTCCTCGCGCGTCCAGGACAGACGCAGCGAGTTCTGGCTCTGCTCGAGACCGCTGACGGCCACGCCGCCGGCGTTCGCCGCCTTGCCCAGGCCGTACAGGATCTTGGCGTCCTGGAAGACCTTCACGCCGTCGGGCGTGGTCGGCATGTTGGCGCCTTCGCCGATTGCCTGCACGCCGTTCTTGACGAGGGCCTTCGCATCGCTCTCGTTGAGCTCGTTCTGCGTGGCACTCGGGAACGCGAGGTCGGCCTTGATGCCCCAGGGGCGCTGGCCCTCGAAGTACTCGCAGCCGAACTCCTTGGCGTACTCGCTGATGCGGCCGCGTCGGACGGTCTTGAGCTCTTCGATCCAGGCGAGCTTCTCTTCGTCGATGCCGTCTGGATCGTAGATGAACCCGCCGGAGTCCGAAGCGGTCAGCGGCTTGGCACCGAGGTGCAGCAGCTTCTCGATCGTGTACGTCGCCACGTTGCCGGAGCCGGAGACGACGGCGGTCTTGCCTTCGCACGACTCGCCGAGGCGCTGCAGCATCTCCTGCACGAAGTACACGGTGCCGTAGCCCGTGGCCTCGGTGCGGATCAGGCTTCCACCGTAGTCGATGGACTTGCCGGTGAGCACGCCGCCCCACTGGTTCTGCAGCCGCTTGTACTGACCGAACAGGTAGCCGACCTCGCGCGCCCCGACGCCGATGTCGCCGGCGGGTACGTCGGTGTCCTTGCCGATGTGACGCCAGAGCTCGGTCATCATCGCGTGGCAGAAGCGCATGACCTCGTCGTCGGACTTGCCCTTCGGGTCGAAGTCCGAACCACCCTTGGCGCCGCCCATGGGCAGGCCGGTGAGGCTGTTCTTGAAGACCTGCTCGAAGCCGAGGAACTTCAGCACGCCGAGGTTCACCGACGGGTGGAAGCGGAGGCCGCCCTTGTACGGGCCGATCGCATTGTTGAACTGGACGCGGTACGCCTTGTTCACACGGATGTTGCCGTCGTCGTCCTGCCACGTGACGCGGAACACGATCGCCCGGTCCGGCTCGGTAAGTCGCTCAAGGACGTTCGCCTTGGCGTACTTCGGGTGCGCCTCGATGTAGGGCATCACCGAGTGAGCCACCTCGTGAACAGCCTGGTGGAACTCGGGTTCACCCGGGTTGCGCTCCACCAAGCGAGCCATGAACGCGTCGAGCCGTGCGTTCGGAGACGTCGTCATCGTCGACCTCCAAAGTGGTGATTTGGCGCAGAGCCTACCCCCGAAATGCCGCCTTTCTCAGACTCATCGGACTGCCGGAAGGGGCGAAATTACGGAGTTCTCCGGTGGTGGTCGTAGCGCGGCAGACGGGCTCCGGGGGGCTCGCTCGGCGGGCGGTGTTTCCAGCGCCGGTGGAGGAAGTTGTACTGCTCCGGCGCACGCCGCACGAAGGCCTCCAGGCCTTCGTTCAGACGCCGGAG
>JAHEIK010000617.1 GCA_024639415.1 Planctomycetota bacterium | reverse complement strand
CAGTTGCCGCGGGTGGGTCGCCGCCAGGGTCCAGACGTCACCGAGACGGACGACGCGGGCCAGCATGATCGAGCGCTCGACGGCGTAGTGCGTCGCGAGGCGTTCGCGCACGAAGCGCTCCTCCCCGGTGAACAGATCCCGCAGGAAGAGACCCTCGTCCCGGCGCACTTCGAGCACGTCCCACAGCGAGAACCAGCTGCGCTGCTGCTCGCCGAGCCAGTCCTGTTCGCGCGGATCCAGGCTGCGTCGCAGACGTTCGGGGAAACGCACGCAAAGCGGCTCTCCGCCGGCGGAAGGCGTCTCCCAGGCGAGCAGGTGCGCAGCGAGCGTGCCCGCTTCCTCGGACTCCCACAGATCCGGGGGCAGGAGCGAATGTACCTGCTCCGTCTCCTCGTGGTGAGCGCTTGCGAGCCAGCGGATGAGGGCCGTCGTGACGGCGCCGTCCACCTCGCCGATGGTCGTCGCCGGCGCAACGTCGTCCTTGCCCAGGCAGCAGCGCTTGTACTTCTTCCCGCTGCCGCAGGGGCACGGGTCGTTTCGTCCGACGCCGGTCATGCGGACACGGTAGCGGAGACGGGGGTGGAGGGGCAATCCAGGGCCCCGCCCGCCCCCGCCGGCACTGCGTTGCGGGGTCGGCGGACGAACCGTGTTCCTCCTCCTGAAGCCGGCCTGGGGAATCCCCCCGAAGGGGGCCGGATGGAGAAGAAACCATGTCTACGAGCTACACCTACGCCGCCTGCCTCGAGAACGCCTACAAGGTCAACTGGAGGATCGAGGACGTCCTCGGCGGCAAGGCCTTCGACCTCGAGAAGCGCTGGCTTCCGATGTCGCTCTCGGGCGCGTCCCGGATCGGCTGCCTCTCCGACGAGGAGAAGCGGAAGCTGACCCAGGTGGAGATGGCCGCCTACGCGCACCTCTTCGGCTACGTCGAGGAGTTCATCGCCCCCAAGATCTCGTCGCTCGCTCAAGACCACGAGGTCGAGGGGCGCGATGCGTTCGACGCCCTGACGAACTTCGCGGCCGAAGAGGTCAAGCACATGACCCTCTTCCGCCAGATCCGCAAGCGGGTCGACGCGACCCTCGGCTTCGACACCCGGCTGCTCGGCGGCCAGGCGGAGACTGCGCGGTTCGTCCTGGGCAAGAGCACGGGGGCGGTCCTGCTGCTGACGGCCGTGATCGAGTGGTTCACGCAGCGCCACTTCCAGGAGGCCTTTCGCGAAGACGACGCGCTGGACGGGTTCACCAAGGACATCTTCCGCGCGCACTGGCAGGAAGAGGCCCAGCACGCCCGGATGGACCATCTCGAGACGCTGCGCGCCTTCGAGGGCATGGCCGAGGCCGAGCGCGAGCGGTCGATCGACGAGCTGATCGAGCTGGTCGGTGCCGTGGACGGCCTCCTGCAGAAGCAGGCCGGGTACGACGTCGAGAACCTGCGGCGGGTTCTCGACCGCGGGCTCAGCCCGGCCGAGGTGCGGGAGGTCCACGACGGCATCCTCGCCGCCAAGCGCTGGACGTTCATCGAGAGCGGAACCACACATCCGAACTTCGTGGAGCTGTTCCTCGAGGTCACGACGCCGGAGCAGCAGGCCCGCGTGGGCGAAGCGCTCGCGAGCGTCCTCGGCGCAGTGGGCCAGCCGGCCTGAGCGAATCCGACCCGGGCGGCGCGGAGGTCGCGCCGCCCGGCTACGCTCGACCCACCCAGGAGACCCTGCCATGCCGCTTCTCGCCGCTGCCATCAGCTTCGACTCCTCGTGGACCGCCGGCTGGGGCACGCTCGCCCTCGTCAACGCGGGCCTGGCGCAGGGGAAGCACCGCTCGGGACTCAACTGGTTCCTCCTGTCCGTGCTGCTCGGTCCCCTCGCCACGCTCCTGATCGTCGTGCTCGACGACCCCGTCGAGGCCGGATCCTGACGCTGCGGGGAGCGAGCCCCCCCTTGTCTCGCGGAGCCGCCCCCGGTTCACTGGCGCCATGAAAGGTGCCCGCATCGGTGCGTACCGGGTCCTGGGTGATCTCGGCTCTGGCGGCATGGGGCGCGTGTTCCTCGCCGAGGTCCTGGACAAGGCGCCTGGCCTGGACGCCGGACACCTCGTCGCGCTGAAGGTGATCCACGCGCACCTCCTGGAGAGGCCCGGGTTCTTCAAGCGCTTTCTGCGGGAGGCCGAGATCGGCCAGTCGGTCCGCCACCCGAACGTGGTGCGCTGCCACGACTGCGATGCGGTCCTGTACGAGGGCGTCCAGCAGAACTTCCTCGTCATGGAGTACGTGGCGGGGCAGACCCTGCGCGACCTCCTCGAGGAGCTGGGACGCATTCCCGAGGAGCTGTGTCGCCACGTGGGCCGGGAGATCGCGCAGGGTCTGGCCGCGATCCACGAGGCCGGCGTCGTCCACCGCGATCTCAAGCCCGAGAACGTGCTCATCACCGAGGAGCACGTCGTCAAGGTGATGGACCTCGGCGTGGCGCGGTTGCAGGACGAGGCGATCCGACTCTCGCGGACAGGCGCCTTCATCGGCTCGCT
>JAHEIK010000616.1 GCA_024639415.1 Planctomycetota bacterium | reverse complement strand
GCTCGTAGCGAAGCCCGACGCGTCCCAGCGTCTGGACGTGCGCGGCCTGATCCGCGGCTTCAAGAGTCCGTTCACCGATCGCCAGCACAAGGGCCTGCGCTTCGAGTTCCAGGGTCGCGTCGGAACCGGCGACGTCGAGATCAGCTCGGCCTCGCGCTCCTTCTTCCTGCTCTGGAAGCTGCTCTGGTTCGTCGTAGCCTTCGTCGCTGCACGCTTCCTCGTGAAGCTTCTCGGTCGTATGGGTCTCGGCGCCTCGGTGCCCATCGCCGCGTCCCTGCTCCTGCTCCTTGCACTCATGATTCCCGCTGGACCCGGCTTGGCGCAGGTGCTGACGGCGATGTTCGTAGGCGTGCTGCTCGCCGGTTCCTTCTCGTTCGTCGCCTGGTACGCATCCGGTCGCCGCGAGGCACGTGCTCGCGCCGCCGAAGCGGCCAAGGAAGCCGCAGACGACAGTCCGCCCCCGGACGCCCCCTCCGGCGATGGTCCCGAGCCCGTGACGGAAGGCGGTGCCGCGTGATCTGTCGCATTGCCATCCTGACCGCGCTCATCCTCGTAGCGCTGGGCACGGGCCCCGCGCTCGCCGGTGAGCCCAAGGGCCCGACCGAACTCGTGCACGTGCCCACCAACGAGATGGATGTCCTGCTGCGCGCCGACAAGCAGGGCATCGTCCTGCGCTACGCGGAGTACGAGCGCTTGCTCGCCGCCGCCAAGGCACGCCGGGCCGAGCTCGAGGCGCAGCCGCCCGTCGACGGGACGCTGGTGTCCTGCGAGGGTTCGATCGACCTGACCGCCGAGCGGGCTGCGAGGATGCGGCTCACGTACGGCGTGGAGGTCCTGGCAGACGGTCCGCGCTCCGTGGACTTTCCGCTGCGCGGCTTCGCCATCGAGAGCCTCCTGATCCAAGACACGGACGGAGCGCCGAGCGGGCGCTACGAGGAGTGGCACGCCAAGCCGCGGCTGCGCTTCGCCGAGCCCGGCACGCGCGTCGTGACGGCGCGCGCCAGCGCCGTCTTCTCCCGGCGTGGACCGCAGCGGTTGCTCGACCTCACGCTGCCTGCCGCATCTGCGATGGCGTTCCGCCTCACGTTCCCCGCCGGCGTCGAGGGCGTCGTGGTGGGCGAGGGCGCTCCGCGCGCCATCCGTGCGCCGAGCGACCGGTCGCTCGAGGTCCGCGCCCGCCCGTCTCGTGGCGGTCGTCTGCGTGTCGCCTTCGCCCCGCGTGCCAAGGGCACCGACGCCGGTCCCGCGATCCTCGACACGCGCACCAACTCCCTGCACAGCGTCGGTGACGGGCTCGTGCACAGCCGCGTGATCGTCAACGCGGACGTCTTCCGCACGCCCGTCTCCAAGCTCGAGTTGCAGGTGCCGTCCGGCTTCGCCGTGCGCTCCCTGGAGGGCAAGGGTGTCACCGGCTTCCAGCGCCGCAGTTCCGGCGAGCGGATCACAGTCGACCTGAACAAGGCCTACCTCGGAACAGTCGTCCTGGTGCTCGAGGGCGAGCGCGTCTACAAGCCCGGCCCGGGTGTCGTGATGCCGAACGTCACCGTCGTCGGCGCCGTTCGCAACCGCGCGCAGGTCGCCGTGCAGTTCGGCCGCGACGTACGCGTGCGTGGCTTCGACGTGACCGGCGGCAAGCGCCTCCCTGCCTCGCGCTCCAAGGGGCAGCAGCACCTGCTGCGCTACGCCCTCACGCGTGCCGATGGCCGTGTGGCCGTCGATCTCGAGGCGGGCACCGTGCGCCTCGACGCGACGAGCACCTACTACCTGAACCTCGCCGAGGCCGGCAAGACGCTCCTCGTCACGACGACCTACCGCGTTCTCGAGGGCACGGTCTTCGCGCTGGCCCCGCGCATGCCCGGCGGCTACGAGCTGCGCAAGGTCACGATCGGCGGCAAGACGAACGGCTTCAACAAGGACCTGCGTGCCGACGGCACGCTCGAGATCGCGCTCGCCCGCGGCGTGCCCGCCGGTGGAGAGATCTCGCTGGCCGCCACGCTCGAACAGTCGCAGGCCGACTGGGTGAAGGACGGCAAGCCTGAGCCCGTGCCCTTCACCGTGCCGTCCTCCGGCGCCCAGCGCGAGCAGGGGCTCGTCGCCGTCGGAGCCGACGCGGCGTTCCAGGTGCTCGAGGTCAGCACCAGCGACCTCGTCGCCGTCGGTGCCGCCGAGCTGACGGCCCGCGGGATCTCTGCCGCAGGTCTGGTCTATGGCTACCGCCTCGACGGAGCAAAGCCCGCCGTCAACCTGGCGGTGCAGCGCCATCAGCCCGTGGTCGATGCCGCGGTCGTCTCCACCCTCCTGCCCTCGCCCCGGCGTCTGGACATCGTCGCGGTGGTGGCCCACCGCATCCGCCGCGCCGGCGTGCGCGAACTCCTTGTGGACGTTCCCGCGTGGGCCCGCAAGGAGCAGGTGCGCTTCGACTCCCCCTTCGTGCGCGGTGCCACGCGGCTCGAAGGTGCGGACAAGCCCGACGACGTGCCGGCGGGCTACGAGCGCTGGCTCGTCGACTTGAACCAA
>JAHEIK010000615.1 GCA_024639415.1 Planctomycetota bacterium | reverse complement strand
GCGCGGCGTGCGCGGTCCGCGGTCATCGCGACCACGTCCGCGGCCGCCGAAGCCTCCGCCTCCGAAGCGGCCACCCGACTTGCGATCGCCGCCGCGGCCGCCGGGGCGTCCACCCTGACCCGGACGACCACCCTGACCCTGGCGCCCACCTTGGCCCTGACGCGGCCGGCCGTCGCCCTGCTTGGCGGCACCGCCCTGCGCAGCGCTGAACTGGCGCGGGCCACGCTGGGCACCGACGGGTGCGCGGCCTCCGTCCCGCTGCTGACGCGGGCCGCGATCACCGCCGCGCGGCGGTGCATCGGAGCGACCGGGACCGCGACCACGACCCGGCCCTCGGCCCGGACCACGACCCGGCCCGCGGCCGGGTCCGCGACCCGGCTGCGGACGCCGCATGGACAGGGTCAGGCGCTTCTTCTGGAGGTCGATCTCCAGCACGCGTGCGTTCACGACCGAGCCGACGGGAGCGACCGTGCTCGGCTCGACGCCGGGACGCTCGCCGATGTGCGGGATCGGGATCAGGGCCTCGATGCCCAGGCCGACGTCCACGAACACGCCGAACGGCGCGGCGCGCAGGACGCGTCCCTGCAGCATCAACCCGGGCTGGATCGTCGTGAGGGTGATCTCGGCCGGCGGGGGGATGGGCTGTGTGAAGCGCGGCCGCGGGTCCCGTGTGCCGGCCGTCACCTGGAAGAGCACGGACCTGAGCGTCGCCGGGCCGATCTCGTCGTCGACCAGGGCGTCGAGGTTCACACGCTTGCGCGCGTTCGCATCCTCGAAGAGCGTCGCGACGTCCACACCTGCCTGCGCCGCCATCTTCTCGACAACGTCGTACTGCTCCGGGTGCAGCTGCGCCCGGTCGCGTGCGTCGGCTGCGTCCGGGATGCGGAGGAAGCCCACGGCCTGCTCCGCAACGTCGGGGCCGACGCCGTCGATCGCGGCCAGGTGTGCCTTGTCCGTCAGCGGTCCGGCCTGCTCACGCCAAGCGATGAACGCTGCAGCCGCCTTGCGATTGAAACCCGGTACCCGCGCGAGCAACTCGACGTCGGCCGTAGCCGGATTCACACCGGCGTGGGCGACGCACGACTCGATCGTCGTCTCCAGCATCTGGCGCAGGCTGCCCTGGTGCACGTCGTGCATGTGCGGGCCGAGCGAGAGTGCCTTGGGATCCACGTGGACCAGCTCGGCCAGCGGATCCTGGAAGCGTCGCGCCAGCGACAGGGCGCCGCGGCACTCCGGTCCGACGACCAGGTGGTTCTCGAACTCGAGCGGCCCCATGGCCTCGAGGGTTCGCGTGCCGCCGTCGGGCACCTCGGTCACGACGATCGCCGTCTCGATGTCCTTCGCTGCCTCCTGGGCGAGCGACAGCGCGTCCGCGCGTCCGCCGCTCGTGCCCACGGCGATGGCTGCGATCTCGTACGTCTTGAGGACGTCCGTCAGCTCGGTGAGGCAGCCCTCGCGCCCCGCAGTGGGCTCGTGCGGCAGCGTGCCGGAGCCTGCGGGCTTGCCGCTCTCGTCGATGGCGCACCAGCGATGACCCTGCATCACGTCCGGGCGCAGGCCGAGCGTGCGGACCGGGCCGGCGTACGGGCCGAGCAGGAGGTTGCGCAGGTTGCGCTCGAACTGCTGCATCGCGTGCGCGTCGGCCTTGTGCTTGATGTCCAGGCGCACTTCGTTCTGGAAGAGCGGCTTCAGGATGCGCCGGTAGCCGTCCTCGGCTGCCGCACGCAGGAAGCCCTTGTGCGGATGCTCCTCGGGCGCGACATGCGTGTGAACGATGGAGAGCGCCTTCTCCTCGGGTGCTTCGATGGTCGTGACCACCGTGCGGCGCTTCTCGGCCTGACGGATCGCGAGGACCTTCAGCGGCTGGATCTTGGCTGCCTTGACCGAGAAGCCCACGAGCGGACTCGGCGGCTTGGCGCTCTCACCCTCCGCGCGCTTCTCGCTCCGCGCGCTGATGGAGAGCGTCGCTTCCTTGCGGCAGAGCGCGCGCAGCTTGCCGCGCAGCTTGGGATCGAGGCTGAGCTCCTCCGCCAGGATGTCGCGAGCGCCGCCCAGGGCGGCATCGAGCGTGCTGGGCTCTTCGCCTTCGCGCACGAAGGGCTGTGCCAGCTCGGAGAGGGGCGTGGCCTCCGCCGCACCGCGGATGGCGTCAGCGAGCCCCTGCAGGTGCAGACCACGAGCCATCGTTGCGCGGCTGGCCGTGACCGGCATGTAGGGCGCGGCCAGATCCTCCATGTCGGGGATCGAGGTAGCGCTCTCGAGCGTGGCAGCGACGTCGTCGTTGAGTGCCCCTCGCTTGGTGAGCAACGCGCGCATCGCGACACGTCGCTCTTCGAGGTGCAGCAGCTCCTGCCACTGCGTGCGTACGGCGCGCAGGCGGCTCTCGTCGAGGCCTCCGGTTAGGGGGCGGCGGAAGCGGGCGAGGAAAGCGATCGACGTGCCCTTCTCGAGCAGCTCGATCGTGCGCTGGACGACCTCGGCCTCGCCCTTCGTCGTCCCGATCAAGGCGGCCAGTGCAGCG
>JAHEIK010000614.1 GCA_024639415.1 Planctomycetota bacterium | reverse complement strand
AGGATCGTATCGACGTCCACCACGGCGACCTTTTTGCCCCGGTGCGAGGCCGTCGCTTCGACGTCGTGCTGTTCAACCCACCCTACTTCCGTGGCGCCCCGCAGGACACCTTCGACCAGGCCTGGCGCTCGGACGACGTGGTCGAGCGCTTCGCGGCGCGTCTGCCGGACCATCTCAAGCCGGCGGGCTACGCGCTCGTGGTGCTCTCCTCCGACGGCGACCCGGCGGCCTTCCTGGACGCATTTCGCCGTGCCGGCTTGACGATCACCGCCACAGCGACGCGTCATCTGATCAACGAAACCCTCACGATCTACCGCATGAGCGCGGCTTGAGCGTCCTTCTCGGGATTCTCCCATGACCCTCGCGAAGCATGCCCTCGGCGACTACTGGCGTCGCACGGTGCGGCGCGTGTACGGCGACGACTACGGCCGGGCCGACGGCAGTTGCCGTCTGGCGCCGGAGTGGCTGGTGCTGGTGGTGAACAATACCTGCAACCTGCGGTGCAAGATGTGCGACGTCGGGATCGGGGAGTCGGCCAGCGCGTTCTACACGCACCTCGTCGGCGACGACCCGCGCAACATGTCCTTGGACCTGCTCGAAGTGATTCTTGATCAGGCTGCCCGAGTCCTGCCAAAACCCAAGATCGGGCTGGCCTATACCGAGCCGCTGATCCACCCCAGGCTGCTCGATTTCTGCCGCGCGATCACCGGCCGGGGATTCTATTGCACCATCACGACGAACGGCTGGACGTTGCCCCGTCTGGCGGAGGCGTTGGTCGAGATCGGGGTGGACGAGATCACGGTGTCGATCGACGGCCCGGAGGAGATCCACGACCGCATCCGCGGACGCCGAGGATCGTTCAGAAATCTTTACGAAGGCGTCGAGCGCCTGAACCGGGCCAAAGCGCAGGCCGGCCGCGACCGGCCTGCGGTGCGCTTCTCCTACACCCTCACCGACGAGAACTACACGCACTTGCTCACTTTCGTGCGCCAGGTCGAGCCCTTGCAGCCCGCCGCCTTCGTGTTCTCGCACCTCAATTTCATCACCGAGGAGATGGCGGCTGCACACAATGCGCAGATCGACGGCGCCTGGGCCATGACGCGGTCGAACATCGGTACGATGAACCTCGACGCCATCGACCTGGAGGCCCTGTGGCAGGCCGTGGCTGCGGTGAAGACCCACGCCAGCACCCAGCCCGCTTTTCCCCCGCTGGCCATCGTGCCCGACCTGGCCTCGGTGGCAGACCTGGAGATCTACTACCGGCAGCCTCTGCGCTTCGTCGGCGGTCGCCGCTGCACCGATCCCTGGCGCATGATGATGATCCGCACGGATGGAACGGTCATCCCGGCGCACGGGCGCTGCTATGACGTCCCCGCTGGCAGCGTCACTGAGACGCCCTTGCCAAAGCTCTGGGACAACGCGCGTTTTCGTGCGTTTCGACGGACGCTACAGGACGCCGGCGGCACGCTGCCGGCTTGCGCGCGCTGTTGCGGCGTGATCGGCAAGCCGAAAGAGCCAGGAGGCGAGCCGTCTCATCGCCGGCGCAGCTCGAGGACGTAGTGGTCGGCGACGAGCCCGGCGCCCGGCCAGCGCGAAAGGCGGCGGTCGATGGGCTCGAGGCGGGCGAAGAGGCGCGGGTATCGGTCGACGAGCCGGCGCAGGTCGGTGGGCGGCAGCACGACCCCCAGCCCCCGGCAATCGATCCTCTCGAAGGCCGGGCCGAGCTCGCCCGTCAGTCGGCGCGGCGACGGGTAGTCGACGCGCAGGTGCGCATCACCCCCGGTGTGCGCCGCTCGGCCGTCGCGCCAGCGACGGGTGGCGACCCGCGGGCGGGCGCGGAGCAGGTGGAAGAGAGTCTCGAAGAGGCAGACGCGCGCCATCAGCACCAGGATCAGCCGGCCGCCGGGCCGCACGGCGTCGGCCAGCGCGACGCCGAGACGCCGGCGGTCGCCGACGCAGTTGAGGGCGCCGAAGTTGGAGAAGGCGCCGTCGAAGAGAGCGCCGCCTGAGAGAGCGCCGAAAGCGGCCTCGGGCAGCCGGTCGAGGTCGAGTCGGCACAGCGTCACCAGCTGCTGGACGCCGGCGGCCTCGACTTTGCGCCGGGCTTCCTCGAGCATCCCCGGTGACGAATCCAGAGCCGTCACCCGAACGCGGCGGTGCGCCAGCCAGGCGGCGTCCTCGCCGGTGCCGCAGCCCAGCTCGAGCACCCGCGAGCCGGCCGGGAAGGCGTCTGCCAGGCGCTCGTGGACCCGGCCGCGCAGCCAGCGGCCGAGCGGGTGGACGGTCAGCCGGTCGTAGACCGGCGCCACCGCGTCGAAGGCGGCCGCGCCCGTCACGCCCTCTCCGCCTCGAGCTCGGCCCCGGGCCTCGCCGCCGCACGATCCGCGCCCTCGCGGTGGTGACGGGTCAGCCACATCCCGAGGCGGCCGAGGCGCGCGTTGAGGAGGCCGCGCGCCGTGGACCGGACGCCGCCGCCGCGGCGCCGCGCGCGCTCGAAGGCCACCTCGCCGGTGATCCAGCGGATGGCG
>JAHEIK010000613.1 GCA_024639415.1 Planctomycetota bacterium | reverse complement strand
ACCGGATATACCGGGCGACGCGGCCGCGGTAGGGCTCACTGGCAGCTAGCAAGTGGCGGACGCCGGGCAGGGGCCGGCAGACGACCAGGAGCTGGAAAGCGAACAAGGTCGGCCAGAGGCGGGCCAGCAGATCCGAGACCGTGCCCAGGAACGACCCCAGCCGCCCCCCCAGCACGGTCTCGAAGGGCACGCCGATCCCGCGAACGCGCTCGACACGGTAGCCGCAGTCTTCGAGCGCCGCGAGCAGCGAGCGGCGGGTGAAAAGGCGTTTGTGGGTGATGTCGAGAATACCTCGCTCGGCGTAATTGAAGCGGCCCAGGAGCAGGTTGAAGCGCACCGCGGCGAAGGCGACGTTGGGCGTCGTCAGCACCACGCGGGTGGCGGGATCGGCGGTGGGCTGCTCGCTGGCGTTGCGCAAGCCGAGCAGGAAGTCCTCGGGGTTCGCCAGGTGCTCGATGACGTCGAGCATCAGCACCATGTCGAAGGCCAGGGCGTCGACCGGCAGCGGAGCCTGCTCGAGGTCCCAGGCGTAGAAGTCGGTCATCGAGCCGGGCAGGGGCTGCTGGCGGTCGACGCCCGTCACCAGCACTCCCATCTCCTCGCACCGGGCTGCGACGTGGCCGGGGCCGCAGCCGAGATCGAGCAGGTTGCGCGGCGCCGCTTGGCGCACGATCTCGAGCGCCTGGGCGTGGGAGGAGTAGGGCATCCAGTGCTTCGAGCGGTAGCGCTCCGCCCGCAGATCGCGATACTTGAGCGAGCACAGCGCCCCCCAATGGTGCATCCGGTAGACGATCGTCGAGGCCAGCACGTCGGCGGCGTACCGCACCCCGTTGACGTGACAGACCTCGTCGCCGTAGTGGGTCGGGATGTCGATCTCCTCGATGCGGGCGCCGACGGTGAAGGCCTGGAGCAAGATCTCGGTGTCGAAGTGGAAGTCGTTGGTGACGATCTCGAACGGGATCGAGCGCAGGAAGGCGCACGAGTAGGCCCGGTAGCCGGTGTGGTACTCGCTCAACCGCCGCCGGGTGATCAGATTCTGCAGTGCGGTTAGGGTCCGGTTGCCGAAAATCTTGTAGCGCGGCATACCGCCGCGCCGGGCCCGAGCGAGGTCGCGCATCCGCGAGCCCAGCACAACGTCGGCCCGGGTGTGCTCGTAGGTCTCCACGAAACGCGGGATTAGCTCCGGTGCGTACTGGCCGTCGCCGTGGAGTAGGATCACCAGATCGAAGCCGGCGTCGATGGCATAGCGGTAGCCGAGCTTCTGATTGCCGCCGTACCCCTGGTTGACCGGGTTGCGGAGAACGGCGGCGTTTTCAATCCGACGCTCTCGCAGCCACTCGGCCGCGGCTTTGGCCGAGCTGTCGGACGAGGCGTCGTCGATCACCAGGATCTCGTATCTCTCCCGGTCGAAGCACTCCCGAGGCATGCGCGCCAGCAACGGCTCCAGGTGTCTTTCGGCATTGTAGGCGACGACCAGGGCCAGGACTCTCATTATGAGATTCTAGTCTAGATCATTTGGAACGTCCCACCGTCGATCGCCATGCCAAAGGCCCGATGCTGGCTACTATCCCCACCCTTACGGCGTGCGGATGCTGAGCTTCATTCGCACCGTCGGAGTGACCTAGCGGGAACCTACCAGCCGCGGAGAGAGTAGAGGACGAGGGCCAGGTACTCCCGCCAGGCCTTCTCGATCGTGCGCAGGTCGTGGAACGACGGTAGCCAGGACCCCGGGCCATAGGCGCCGCGGGGCGGGGCGTCGACCGGGAAGGCGATCGGCTCGAGGCCCGCCCGGGCCAGTGGCGTGGGCAGGCCCCCGGAGTGGTGGTGCCGGTCTTGTTCAGTCCGATGCCGCCGACTTTCATTTGCGCTCCGCGAGGATTCTCCCCTACTCCCCTTCGGCCCGCAAGCGGAGCCGGCTCGCGCACGGCACCCCGGCGATCCACCGCAGGACGTAGCGCGGCGCCGTCCGGCGACGGTTCCAGCCGTCCGCGACCCACCCCGGGACGATCTCCGCAGCGGCGCCCGGGGGAGCCTCCAGGGGACGGATCTGCAGCCGGGTGCCCTCCGGCCACGCCGCGTCGCAGGCCCCCTCCACGATCCCGGCCTCGGCCCCCGGGGCGAGCTGGAAGGCGAGGACGAACCGGTGGCGCCCGCGGCCGGTGAAGCGGTCGCCGATCTCCCAGGCGCCCCCCGGACGGCGCTCGACGCGGCGGCGGTGGACGACGCCCTCCGCCAGCCGCAGGTAGCCCCGGTGCTCGCCAACGAGATGGTCGTCCGACCACTCGAGGAGACGAGCCGGCGGCGGATGGGCGACGCGGAACGGGCCCCAGAAGACGCACGGGTCCCGGCCGTCGATCTCGACCGTGTTGTGGGCCCCGATGCTTCGGCAGCGGTCGCGGGACGCGCCCGCCTCGTAGGTCTCGACCCCCGGGTCGACGACGAGCGGCCTCCCGCCGCCGGTACCCCGGCCGGCGTAAAGCACGATCGACAGGGCGTCGGCGTGGCCGTGGCCCGCGACCTCGGGCGGCCCCATCTCC
>JAHEIK010000612.1 GCA_024639415.1 Planctomycetota bacterium | reverse complement strand
TCATCGTAGGTCTTGTGCAATCCCTGGAGCTTGCCGTGGCGGTAGGTCGCGCGCACGGCGTAGGTGCCATTCTCGTGCCGAGAGACGTACGAGCCGTCGCGGAGACCGTTGGCGTCGACCTTGTAGATCTCGCGCTCCGTGCCGTCGGGCCAAGTGCGCAGGGTGGCCTCGGAAGCGTCTGCAGTACGCAGGCCGAGGAGGCAGATCGCAAGGGCCAGGGAAGCAAGCAATCGGGTGGGCACGCCGGACCTCGGGTGGAGCCACCCCACATCACACAAAGTCGAAGTCTGGATCGGCTCCAGGCCCCGGCCAGCCTGAGCACAATCCGACTTTCTGGCTGGTCGTCGGCCGTTGCGCTCCCCCTGGCCCCTGACCACGCTGGTCCGCGCTTGGCCGTCCACGGCCGGCGCAGCGCTTCGGACCTCTCAGAGCGCGGCGCTCCATGCCTTGTAGAGGCCGCTCACGTCGGATCCGAAGGCGCGCTTGGCGGCCGCGTCGACATCCGTGCCCGTGCCCAGCGCCGTGAGGAACGAGGGCAGTGCGCCCGCGCCGAAGCGCTCCACGAGCCAGCCCGTGAAGTGCAGCGCCTGCCCGTAGAACAGCTGCACCGTCCCCGCGTTCTGCACGCGGGTGATCTTCAGCTTGCGCAGCTCGTCCAACGTGAGCAGGCGCGAGGACTCCCTTTGCTGCGCCAGCTGCTCCCCCATGTCCCGACGCCGGCGCGAACTGCTTGCAGCATCACCCTCCAGGAACTGCGCGATGCCCTCGTGCCACCAGATGGGCAGCGAAGGCACACGCTCCCGCAGGACGTGATGGGTGAACTCGTGCGACAGGACGCGCTCTGCCGTCTGGCGGTGGCGCTGGAGGTTGCGCGTGGGCACACGCAGCACGCCGCCCTGGTACAGCGCGCCGACCCAGGAGTGCGCCCCCGTCACGCGCTGGAACTCGCCCCCCTCGTAGAGCACGACGCGCGCGGGAGTCCGCGGCGCCATGCCGAGGTCCGACGTGACGTGGGCGTACGCGTCTTCCAGGATCGTGATTGCCAGACGCACCACCTCGGGGTCGGCATCGGGCGGATAGCGCACGACGAAGTTGCCCGAGCCGTGAGTCAGGAACTTCGCTTCGGCATCCGCGCGGCGCTGCAGGTCCGCCCGCCTCCTGCGCAAGGACTCGTCGCCAGGCCGCAGGGACTGCAGGCGCTCGAGCGCCTCGAGCGCCTCGGGCAACTCGCCGGCCCGCTCGCGCACGGCTGCCAGGGCGTCCCAGCCGGCCCCATACGCCTTGCTGCGTTCGGTCACCGTCTGGGCCATGCGCAGCGCCTCGCCGCCGCGGCCCGCGAGCAAGAGGGCGCGTGCACGCTGCGTCTGGTACGCCAGGCGTCCTGGGTGCAGATCGAGCGCACGGTCGAGCAGCACGAGCGCGGCGCCACCATCCTTGCGCGCGAGGTACTTCGAAGCCTGTCGCGAGCACGCAAGCGCCAGGTTCTTGGCTGCCGCGGGACTCTTCGGGATGCGTTCCAGGGCGGCCTCGAAGCTGGCCAGCGCCTCGCGCGGACGATCGGCCTCGAGCAGACGCGCCCCGTCCTCGGTCAGGCTACGCGCCGCCTCGTCGGCATGCGCAGCCAGGGTGCACGCAAGCAGCAGCGCACACGCGAGGGGTAGGGGCCGGAGGATCATCGCCCCGATTGGAACCCGGTCGGAGGGCACAAGGTGCCCCCCGGTTGGTGCCGCCCGTCAAAAACAAGAGAGGCCGGACCCAACGGCCCGGCCTCCCTGGAACTGGCGTGAGAAGCGACTGGTGCGGGGGTGTTAGTTCCCGCCCTGGTCGCCGCCGGCCTTCTTCGGGCCGAACTGCTCGGCGAACCACTTCGTGACCTTGTTCGAGCCGCCACGGCTGACGGACGAGACCACGAGGACCGACGAGATGCTGACGACGGCCGCGAGGAACAACACGATGTACGTCAAGGCGCCGGTGCGCGGCTCCTCGATGACGACGCGCTGACGCGGCGCGGGACGGCTGCGACCACCGCCACGCGACGGACGATCGACGCCCATGTCCTCGATCTCTTCGTCGTCGCCGAGACCCTCGTCGTCGGTGAAGTCGATCGGCTCCGTGGACATGCCGACATCACCCTGGTCGATGAAGGTGTCCTGGCTCGAGATCTCGGCCGTCTGCAGACCGCCGGAGGCGGTGAGATCCGGTTCTTCGAGGAGGTCGTCGGAGAGCGTGTCTCCGGCGCCGGCACCGACGTTGACGGTCGGCTGGCTGTCGTCCTCGAGGCTGATCTCGGTGAGCGACGTCTCCGAGGTCTGGCTGCCACGACCTGCGCGACCGGCGAGACCGTCGATCTCGAGGCGCTTGAACTTCATCGCACCGCCCTCACGGAAGGCGCGGATCTCGCCTTCGGAGACGAGGCGCTTCCGACGGTTCTCATCGATGTTCAGCTGACGAAGGACTTCGTCGAAGCTGTAGAACTCACCGCTCTTGGACTTTGCCACGGGCGTACTCCACGCTGCTGGTCGTTGGCTACCGACGGCTGCCG
>JAHEIK010000611.1 GCA_024639415.1 Planctomycetota bacterium | reverse complement strand
GCGAGCCAGGAGGGTAGGGAGACCGGCCTGTGTCTGCGGAGGCGTCGCGACACGTGCGGCCTCAAGACCTGCCGTGCCCTGGCCTGGGCGCCGCCGAAGAGCATGCGGGCGCGGGCGGCGAGGGCCCCGCTCGCGCCGCCTTCGTGAGGGGTTCCGTACGCCGCCACCGCCTCATCGCCGCCATCGCCGGTGAGGAGCACAGACACGCCTTCCGCGCGCGCCCGGTCGAGCACAAGCAGGGACGGCGACCAGGCGGCATCGGCCGTGGGGAAGTCGAGCCCAGGGAGGACCGGCGTGTCCGGTTGGTCGGGTCCACCTGGTTGCACCGCAACAAGACGGTGTCCAAGGTGCGCTGCGACGGCGCGGGCGTGCGCCTCTTCGCTCGGCCCGACGGGCGGCAGCATGTGGAAGAGGACGAGATCGCTCGGATCACGGCCGTCCTCACGCCACGCGTGGGACGCGGACGCTGCAATGACGGAGGAGTCGAGTCCACCGGAGAGCAGCACGCCGGCGCGCCTCTCCCCGAGGATCCGCTGGGCCGTCGCGGCATCGATCCGGGCACGCAGCGTCTCCGCGGCGGCAGCCACGCCCGAGCGCACGCGGGCGGGCCCCTGCGCCGTCCGGATGTGGATGCGTCCCTCGGCGTCGCGCTCCAGCGGACAGCGGAGCGGCACCTGGGCCACGCCCTCGAAGAACGACCGCTCGACGTCGAAGCAGTCGTACGCCATGGTCCAGAGCGCCGCCGTCCGATCGAGTCGGAGCGGTAGGCCTGCTTCCTCGGCGACGGCGCGCGCGGAGGTGCCGGCGATCCGAGCGTCGCCTGCGGGGGCGACGTAGCGCGGGCCCGGGTCGTCGGACGACGGCAGCTCGGGGGCGCGGCTCGAGGAGGCGGATTGCCGGGCGTTCACACGTCCGGTATATCGTGCAGGGGCACCAACCGGCCCCTGCGAGAACGCGAATCGATGAGCGCCCCGCAACGCTTCCTCCGCCAGCGGATCGACGAGGAGGAGGTCTGGGTCGACCTCGAAGCAGGTCGCTTCTTCGGACTCAACGAGACGGGCACGGCGATTCTCGAAGCGTGGCGCGCCGGTCTACAGGACGCGCCCGCCATCGCCGAGCGGCTCGAGGCCGACTTCGATGCGCCGCGCGAGACGATCCTGGCCGAGGTCACTGCCTTCCTTGCCGAGGCGCGCGAGCGCGGCCTTCTGGACGCGTGAGCGGCTCGGTGGCGGGGACGCTGTCCTGCTACCGAGTGGACGGTCGACGTGTGGCGACGGACGTCCCTCTGCCGCTCCCGCGCGAACCGGAGGGCGCAGCCGACTGGACGCTGACGATCGCACGCGAGCCCGTGCCGTGCGAGGACGAAGCCGTCGTCTGGACGGGCGACGTCTCCCAGGAGAGCGGCCGCTGGGGGCGCTTCGGTCGCTGGCGGGGCCGGAACCTCGTGCGCCTGGAGGGTCTGTTCGATCTCGTCGCGGTTGTAGAGGGGGGCACGGCGACGCTGCATCACGACCGCGGGAGAGAGGCGGACGCCGGCATGATCCGGCATGCGCTGCCCTATCTCAGCGCACTCGAGCACCGGCTGGTGCTCCACGCGGCGGGCGTCGTGTTCCCTGAAGGCGCCGTGCTGCTCTGTGCCGAAGCACAGACAGGCAAGAGTACGCTGGCACTGGCGCTCGACGGCTGCGGGTTCCCCGTGCTCGGTGACGATCACATCGCCGTCGAGATGGGTGGCGCAGGACCCGCCGCGTTTGCGTCGCTGCCCACGATCGACACGTTGCCCGCATCGCGTGCGGTCTTCTTCGCCGCCGAGGCAGGACGTCCGGGGAAGGCTTCGGCACCGTGTCGCACGCCGCGGCCGACGGGCGCCGTACCGGTGCACCAGCTCGTGTTCCTGACGCGCGACGGCCATGCCTTGCCCCGCCGCCTGCCGACGACCGAGGTCGTGCGCCGACTGCTGCTCGACGTGCTGTTCGTCGGCGACCCGGGGGATGCCGCGGAGCAGACCGCACGCTTCCGGGAGACCACCGAGTTGGCCAAGGCCGTGCCGGCCTACGAGATCACGCTGCCCGATGGACTCGCCAACCTCGCCCAGGCACTGCCCCAGGTCGTGCGTATGCTGCGCCGGCCGGAGCTGCCCGCGTCTCCCTCCGGGCGCTTCGACGTGCTCGCGGTGGCGTGGGTCGCGGCGATTCGCGCGGGGCTCACGCTGCTACCGCTGCCGCGCGTGCGTGCGCTCGTTGCGTGGGCGGGCTCGGTCGCACGGCGCGCGCCGCGTGGTGCGGTCCCCGATCCACGTGCGATCGGCATGGCCGTGCAGCGCGCGACACGCGCGGTGCCGCGCGCGACGTGCATGGTGCAGGCATTGGCCGCGCAGGGACTGCTGGCGCGCAGCGGCCTGGATGCTGATCTTCACCTGGGTGCCACGCGTTCGCCCGGGGGTGGCTTGGACGCGCACGCATGGGTCGAGTGCGCCGGTCACGTCGTGGTCGGCGACGGCCCGGGCGCGCACACGCGGCTCGGCGCCGTCGGCCTAGCTCGCT
>JAHEIK010000610.1 GCA_024639415.1 Planctomycetota bacterium | reverse complement strand
GAGCGGGCCGTGCGCCGCGCCATGTTGCGGGCGACGCCGCCCAGCCAGGCGCGCAGGCCCGTCCGGACGCGGCTGCGGCTCTCGAGCGCGGCGACCATCGTGTCCTGCACGACGTCATCGACTTCGGCGTCGTCCCGCACGAGGGTGCGCACGAGGCGGCGTACGCCTTCGAGATGGTCGGCGAGGGCGTCCTGGTCGATGTGCTTGCTCATGGCTCGGGCTCCACCGGGTAGTGCCCGCCCGGAGGAGAATCGGTTCAACACAAGACTAGTTGAGTCCGGAATTCGCGTCGGTGTTCCGTTTGGCTGCCGGATCGGCCAGAATGTCGCGCTGCCCCAGAGCCCCCTGGAGACACGCATGGCCCAGCAGTTCGCGACGGCGAAGGAGTACATCGACAGCCTGCCCGAGGACCGCGCCAAGGCGATCCGCAAGGTCCGTGCGGCGGTCAACCGCCGGCTGCCCAAGGGCTACAAGGAAGGCATCCAGTACGGGATGCTCGGCTGGTTCGTGCCGCACAGCATCTACCCGGATGGCTACCACTGCGACCCGAAGCAGCCCGTGCCGTTCGCGGGCCTGGCCTCGCAGAAGAACTACATGTCGCTCTACCTGATGTGCACGTACGGCGACGCGAAGCACAAGGCATGGTTCGAGCGCGAGTGGAAGAAGACGGGCAAGAAGCTGAACATGGGCAAGTCGTGTGTGCGCTTCAAGAGCATCGACGACATCCCCCTCGACGTGGTCGAGGAAGCGATCGCGCGCGTGCCGGTGAAGGATTTCCTCGCTCAGTACGACAAGCTGATCCCCGCCAGCAAGCGCAAGCGCCGTTGATGCGCCGACTCGCCTGCCTCCTGCTGCTGTTCCTGCTGGCGCCCCCGGCCCGAGCCGACGAAGGCAAGGGCGCTGCGCTCACACCCGAGGCGTGGCGAACGGCCGCGAAGACGGCGCTCGAGGCGAGCGACGGGCCCGCCCTCACGCGCCTCGCCCGGACGCCGTCCCGCCGGCTCTGGACGCTCATCGACCAGTTGTGTGGCGAGGGTGCGCTGGAGGCGGCAGCGGCGGTTGCAGCCAAGGCGCAGGGTCCGGAGGCCGAGGCCCTGCGCGCCTTCGTGGAGCACAGCCGCAAGACGCCGACGACGGAAGCCCGCCGCCAGGCGCGCGCTGCGATGCTCACCGCCCAGACGGGCGGCAAGAACAAGGAGGCGCTCACAGCGGCCAAGCAAGCCGGAGCGGGTCAGCCCGACGTGATTGGCGTGCGTGCGGCGCACGACGCGGCGGCCGTGCACTTCCGTCTCCGCACCATGACCGGCGCACTCGCGACGGCCGAGGAGGGTGCGCAGGCGGCAGAGACCCTCGGCTGGCTCGCGATGGTGGCCGACTGCCGCAACAAGGCCGGGCAGGCGGCGATGCGACTGCGGCGCTTCGACGTCGCCACGCAGCACTTCCGCGCCATGGCGGCCGCGGGGGAGCGGGCAGGCGAGCTCACGACGCAAGGCGACGCGTGGAACGCGATCGGCCAGGTCCACTGGAAGCTCGGGCAGCACGACGATGCGCTCGACGCGCTCGCCCGCGCCGAGGAGTTGACGGAGCGCGCGGAAGACACGCTCGGGCAGGCGATCGTGCTCAACAGCATCGGCGCCGTGCGCATGGCGCAGGGGGATCTGCGGCGTGCGCTGCGCGCGTTCAAGCAGACGCTCTCCCTGCTGAAGGAGCTGAAGCATCCGTTCGCCGTCGCGACGGAGGCCAACGTCGGCACGGTGTACGCCCAGCTCGGCAGGTACCCCGAGGCCCTCGACCACCTCGAGGCCGCGCTGCAGAAGCACGAGCAGCAGGGCGACAAGGCGGGCATGCGCAAGGCGCTGAACTCGCTCGGCGTCGTGCATCAGTACCTGGGCGACATCCCGAAGGCGATCGCGACGCTCCAGCGCTCGGCGACCCTGGCCGAGGAGGCCGGCGACCGCGCGGGCCTGGCCTACGCGCTGAACAACCTGGGCACGGCGTACGACGAGTTGGGACGGCTCGACGAGGCGCTGGACGCCTTCGAGCGCTCCCTGCAGATCAAGGAGGAGATCGGCGATCATGGCGCCCTGGCCGCCGCCTACATCAATCTGGCCAGCGTGGCGCGCAAGAAGGGCGAGCTCGACAAGGCCCGCGGCCACGCGCAGAAGGCGCTTGCCTCGGCGGAGGCTGCGGGGGACCGGATCAACCTGGCGATCGCGACACGCAGCATCGTCCTCGTACAGCTGACAGCCGGTGAGCACGAGCAAGCCCTCGCGACGCTGCGCAAGAGCGTGCTCATGTGCGAGCGGCTGCGTGCCGCACGCCAGCTCGTCCAGGCCCTCGTCGACGTGGCGCGTGTGCAGCTGGAACTCGACGACGCGGCGGGCGCACTGGCGACGTGCAAGCGCGCCGTGCCCCTGCTCGACCAGTTGACGGGCCGCCTCGCCGAGCAGCAGGGCGCGACGGCGCGGGGCGCCTTCAGCGCCCTGTTCCAGATCGGCCTCGAGGCCGCCGTGCGCGCCGAGGACGAGGCGGAGGCGATCTTC